>NZ_AULM01000050.1 GCF_000422285.1 Desulfatiglans anilini DSM 4660 | reverse complement strand
GAAAGGGCCCTGAAGTTCGCCATCCTACACCGGAAAAACTCCCTCTTCTACAAGACGCAACGCGGCGCCTATGTCGGGGATCTCTTCATGAGCCTCATCCACACCTGTCAACTTTCAGGCGTCAATCCGCTCGACTACCTCACATGGCTCCTGAAGAATACCAAAGCCCTGCAGTCCTCCCCGCACACCTTCATGCCGTGGCATTACCAGGATCAAACCCGCTAACCCCATCCCGGCCGGGGGCCCCTTGGGGTCTCCCGGCCTCCGCTTCATCCTCGCACGCTAAAAAATTTTACATGCCGAAAATTTATTGACCTCTGCACGCCTGCCGAAAGGACACGGTTCTCAGTACTACCACAGAACGCACAACACCCCCCATCTCTCTCTGCCACCTCCAACCTGACTTGCGATCTTATATACCAACTAAATTTCTTTATTCTTGGAATCTTGTGACGCGATGAAGTCTTTCTAATTTCATCGATCCAACTGAGAGCTGGCCATTGACCCTCTGAGACGCTAGAAGATCTAATGTTATCTAGATTACGAGCTACAACAGAATCGCCCTCAGAAATAATTTTTTGTATAGAACGTTCTAGATTAATTCTATAAAGGCTAGAAATCTTTATTCTCATATTTGCATCATTTATTCTTGCTTCGCGCTCTTTCCTCAGTCTTTCATCTTCAAAAGCATCTATTAAACCATAATGTTTTAACAATTTTTTTCCCCCATTAGCGTTTATATTGGCATTTGATATATCCCCTTCTTCTGACACATTCCTTATACTGCGTAGATTGCGAGCTACAGCAGAATCACCTTCTGAAATAATTTTCCTTATAGAGCGTTCGTATTGTTCTGCATATACACTGGGATTATTTATCCTCATATTTGCATTATTTATTCTTGCTTCACGCTCTTTCCTCAGTCTTTCATCTTCAAAAGCATCCATTAAACCATAATGCTGTAACCGTTTATTATCATTATTGTTTTTTAAATTTGAATTTGATATATCTGCTGTCTCTGAAACATCTCTTATACTGCGTAGATTACGAGCTACAGCAGAATCACCTTCTGAAATAATTTTCCGTATAGAGCGTTCGTATTGTTCTACATATACACTGGGATTATTTATCCTCATATTTGCATTATTTATTCTTGCTTCACGCTCATTTTTCAGTTTTTCATCCAATAATTTATTTACATGATTTCCTTCCACATGTATTTTACCTTTGCTTACCATTTCATTATATTGCCCCTTTATTTCACGATCAAGGTCAATAACATTGGGATCGATATCAGCAAACTTATTAGAAAACTGGATATTGAAAAACTTTCTAATTATTGCTAGAATTTTTTCAAACACTTGCCCACCCCATCACAAAAATTATCAAATATAAAAACATTTCTAACATGGCAATCATTTACACCTGAATCCCTCAGACACCAGTAAACAGTCGTCCGGTTTAAAGCTCAGAAGCATAATATCGCGGTCTGGCCGCCGGTAGAAGTGAGTGTTCTGGTGCTTCTACACTCAGTATTTAGGTCTTTTTTTGATGCTCATTGATAAATAGTTATGTTTTGCGGTTTTTTTAGGCATGATTCACCCTCAAATAACCTATCTTGATTGATGAAACTTCCTGATTTGCGAATCTAGTTTCATGCAAAGCGTTTGTACAGAGCCCCGAGGGATTTAAGAACAAAACAATGTCTGTTGAAGACGATTCTTAACCGCTGACCGCTTGTGACCAACCCCGTGCCCAGATATATCAGTTCCTGGACGACCTTTCTGATGCGGCGCCTTTTGAGCGGACGGCTTGACAGGCTGTTGAAAAACGCCACCTGCTGCGTTTTGCCCATCGCTCGTCACTTCGGCATAATAATAAGTACGCCTCAACCCTCGGGATTTTGCAAGCCTTGTATCTAGGCATTTTTCCCCAGCTCGTCAAAAGCGGATTTTTCAACACGCTCTTAATGGCGGTCGATCTCTACGGCCTTCAAGCCCATGACTTGAGTCTATAACATTGGGTCTAACTTTCTGCCCGAATCATTTTATTTGTCACCCCCAGCCTCACTTGCAATAGCACTAATAAGTCCACTTTGACCTTTGGAGTACATGAAATCCACAATTCCCTGAATGAGCCAATCGATCTTCGCTAATCTATTGGGCTTATTTTGGACAATTGCGCGCGCTTCCTTCATGCTATTCTCAACTTCTTTGAACAGATTCGCATCCCTCCTATTTTCCGGGTTCATGAAGTCAGATTCCTTCATCCTGAACCTGAGCAGTGTAAGGAAAAGAAATGCCCCTTCGAAAAAGCTATTCGCGATATTCCTATTTCTAACCTGTTTGCTGATTACCTCAGCCGCCCGCATGGCGAAATGCACGGCCATATCCTCTTTCAGTGCATCATAGGCATCCTCTCGATACGCCAATACCCTCGCCACAGAGCGTGAGGATTGTATTGGGAACGGGGATAGACTTTTGATTCCGCTTTTAGATCTCTTGTATATAGCATTGAACAGTGTTGATAAATTTTTCTTTTTTCTCATACATCTGCTTGCTGATTCAGCAAAATAATTCCAGGTTGCGCCATATTTGTTTTGACTATCTATCATAAAAAACTGAGACAGATAATCTATTATTCCATTAGGCGTTCTCCCCCAGAGCCAAGTGGAACGTACAATGTATTTTTCTGTTTCGGGATTTGGAATTAGGCTGCGAAGAAAAGTGTCTGCTCTGGATTCTATTTTGACGGCGATCGCTTTCATGACTTCGTTTCCGTATTGAGATCCAGCAATTCCATTCTCATCAATTTTTATTTCATATGAGTTTGTTTCTGCATTCCAAAAAGAAGAATACAGCGCAATTTTCACGTTGTCCAATTTTTGTAAGAATTCACTTTGTAAAGCACTATCAGAAAGGTCAATGAATCTTATAAACCTGGAATCTTTAAAGGCGTCTTCGCTGATTGTAGCCTCGCGGTGCAACGTCTCTGGCCATCTTAGTGCTGGTTCCGGCAGGTCCCTTGCATCCACTTTTTCCATTCTGGAGTAATCGAAGATCTTAGCCCTGCCTTGGAAAGTCTCCTCTTCTTCAGGAACAATAACCACGCGGGCAAGGCCGCTGGCAGGGCGCATTTCCACTTCGATTGTCAATTTAACGTCTCTATCAGGGATTGAAGGGAATTTAACTATATCGTAGCGGTACGGCGTCTCAGTATCGTTTTCTTGAGTCTCCTTTTGCAAATAGACATGCAAAGCGTCGGTTTGCTTTTTCAGGAAGAAACGGTCCGGTATATTACGAGTATAAGCCTGCCCGCCCGCGCATTCTTTGGCTTCCACTACATCTACCCACTCTAATCCACCCCCGGGTTTTTCGGCATATACAGCCAGCCCCGGCAGGGTGTCCAAGTATGTAGGAAGCCCCGCAGCTATGCGTTGGCCAAAGAGCCTTGCTCCTGTGGCGACAGGGTCCACTACTGCATTTGGCAGCCACAGCGTATCTGGACGAGCCTCCTGTAAGTAAGGCAGATTTATGTGGATGTCCTGGAGCCATGTTTGAGCCTTGGAAGTGTAGAGCGGCCCGCAGACAACCGCCCCGCGCAGGCGGCCTTGGCGCTGCTGTAGGGCCTCGTTAAACGACCCAATCAAGTGCAGCCCCCAGGTTTTTCCCTTGCTTTCGCGGTGGCGAAGAGGAATGGAACACGATGTTTTGATCAGCTCGTGCAAAAGCCCCCCGCCTTCGATACTGCAACGGGTGGCCTCATCAAACAGGTCCAGGGATGGATGCCAGTATCTCCATCCTTTACCAGTGGACCATGCCCTTGGAAGCTCCTGCGTTTTCCACTGCAGACCGGCGATGGCAGCCCATAGTTCAGGGAAATTGGTGAAGGCTTGCCAGAATGCCCCATGATCTTTAGAACATATGGGGTCCGCCTTGACGGCGAGGGCGCAAGCCCACTGCCAGCCGGCAGGGCCGGGTGATTGGCGGGGACGATTGCGCACGGGCAGCAGGAAGCGACGGCCCTCGCAAACCTCTTCGCGCAGTTCGAACGATGTGAACTCTATGCCGTCCGCACCCATGTATGCCACGAGCATCCAATCACCCGGCTCGAGGTTCTCAGGCATGGCCTCGTCCAGCCACCGCATAGCTGCAGCCACAGCACGCCAGACCAGTGAGATCCTTTCTCTGACGGTGCCGAATGCCTGCAGCATGGCCTCTTGGTGGAACTCGTCCAGGTGGTTGGGGATGGCCACCACAGCCCGGCTGTCATTATCGGCGTCAAACGCGTTCTCATGCATCAGGCCCCGCACGTGGGCCGATAGAATGTCTGCGAGTGGAATCGATACACCATGACCCGCGTTCCAGCGAACCGGCGCTGTTGTGTCCCCTGCATCCACCAGCAGCGACCAGGCCACCGGGATCGGCAATCGCCGAAGCGGTTGACCGGGCTTGACCCTCGCCTCTGGAGGCCAATAGAGACCTGAATGCACACGCTCCTGCTCTGCCTCATTGCCGGTTCGGATCTGCCCAAGGGCGCGTTTAGGCAACACTGCGTCCGCCACGTAGAAACCGCTTTTCTTCAACCCATCGCCCGGACTGGCAACAGAGTCGTTCAAACCGAAAGCGGAAATGCCATACACTCTGGTCATACCAGTCTTCCCAATACTTCTTCGATTACCAAGGCAATCCAATCCACCGCCTCAGCCCAAAACTGCTGACTGGTGGGTATCTCGACAAGATGTACATTCCCATTTTCTGAAGTAATCAAATCAGGTTTCAGCGCGTCCACATCACTGGCAACCACGAAGGCGTAAAGATGAGGGAAGCCCTGTGCACGATCACTCAGAAAATCACCGTGCCGCTTGAGTGCTCTTGCGGCAGAATCTGCAATTGTCTGCCAAGAGGGTCGAGCAGAAGGCGTACAGGCAGCGGTATGCGCTGCCCATACCACCACGACCGATTGCCTTGAGCCGTCCAGCGGGCTGAACACCAGGTAGAGGTGGCCGCCCGTACGCCCAAAGTGCCTCACCAGCCCGTGCTCTTCGGCGAGGTCGGGATGAACAACTTCCAAGGCCAGGTCCCTGCCTGTCCTCCCCCTAGGAGGGCGAACGAGAAAAGGACCGGGTTCAGAGCCCCGCTCTATGCGCATGCCCAGCCGCTGTTCGAACAGAATTTCGAATACTGAAGCCAGGATTTCCTCGAACCGATACCCCACCTTTCCAGCGGTTTCGCCACGCAAGGCCATAAGGGCGGCATTCACCAATAGGCGGCTGATGTCAGTCCAGGTACGCGCCTGCCAGTCCCACAATCGATCCTCCTCGTCCTCCTGCCGCAGCAGTCTGAGGTAGTACTTCCATATGCGTTTGTAGCGGACGTCGTTCTGCAGCACATAATTGGGTTTTGGAATGGCTGGAGGTCTAGAAATATTCGCGAGCTGCGGCAGTTGCCTGAGTTCGGCGCAGATGTTGCCGAAGGATTTGACTTTGCTTCCGCGCTCGGAATGCGTGCGCTGATTCAGGTTGCAGTCAAAATTCAGATAACGCCGGCACTCCAAGCGGCAACGAACCAGAAAGTCCTTGAGTACTTTGTTCTCCAGAGTGTCCAGCGATTCGTAACGTGAAACACCCATAAGCCGGTGCCTGTTAGCGGCTGCTTTTTCTGTGGAGGTGGTGCCGGGCTGTCGCATGTACCATTGCAGACAAGTATTGTCAGTTTCGGCCACCCGCGGGGCGGGCATCATCTTACGCTCCCGAACAAGGATACGCCGTGCGGCATGTACAACGTTGGGTAAATGCTGCCGCATGGCGTCTGCAATGTGCACTATGAGTGCCATGCGCGGCTCGTCTTCACTCTGGGCGAGCTTTTTTATATAATCCGCGATATTGGACCATGGCAGTTTGCCCTGGCGTTGGGTGCCTTTGGACTCCAGAATACATTCGTCGAAGAAATTGGACCAAGCCAGGATGGTTCGGAAAAGTCGGCTTTCGGCCCAGCCGACATCTTCCTTTTGCGCACTAGCCTCTGCATACAATGTAGATAGAAGTACCTCACGGACACCCTCTTCACTGTGGATGGACAGAATTGTCTTTCTGTGGCTGTCGTCCATGTTGTCCGTCGCTTTATATTTCTGCAACGCTGCCTTCTGGGCAACGACGCCATGGGGCGTCTGGTAGAGCTGATAGACTCCATCGACAGCCTTGAACTTCGGCCCAAAGGGCAAAAACCGTTCGTAGCGCCTGGCCAGCAAAACAGTAGCGTTTTCGGAAACCGATAGTACTGGACTACCGTAGAACGGGACGTTGGCAGAGCCGCGGATAAGGTTGAAGGATTCGTCCCCGTTGCCCACGGACCAGGGCCATAGATGCAGTTGGACGTCAACGGCGCCCTTCATGGCTTATTCATCCTTTAAGGATCTCGTAACGCCTCGCCAGGTGAACATACCTAAATTTTTGCTTTCTTCTATGGCAGATCTGAAAGCTGAGGAGAATTCGCCATCACTAAGCGAATCGATGACGGTGGCGACCTCCTGCAGGCAGTTCATGGTATTGGGCTCGCCCACATCCAACCCCCGCAACTTGGGAATAATCTTCTGCTCCACTTGGTCGGCAAAAGCCAGCTTATATCGATCGTTCTGGCCAGCATCTGGGTAGTTGGATAGGTACAAGGCAATGGCGTCTTCGACGCGGTAGCCGAAGGGACGCCCTACTTTCTCGAGTCCGTTATTCAAGCGGCGGATCCAATCCTCCATTTTAGACTGCCATACATCATTGCCATTAGCCGTTTTGCACCAGTCGTTCCACCGATCATGGGTGAGAAAGGGGCGAGCCTTTTTTTTCTGATTTCGGCTTTTAGGATCCTTGCGCCGCTCGTCTGGCTTTCCGAACCGCAACACGTTGGAGCGGTCCAGCACCTTATCGGAAAGGGTCTGCGTGGTTTCATCCTCGTTCATGGTGCCTACGAACAGCACGTTCTCCGGCACCCAGATGCGAAAGCCGCGGCCGCTGCCTGGACCAGTATCCAGCTCGATTTCCGCCTTTTCGCGGTGTGCCGGGTTTGCCGGGTTCTCAACCAGGCGGCGCAACTCTAGCTTGGAAAGAAATTCGCTGAAGTAATATTCGGTACGAGCTAAATTCATCTCGTCCAGCAGCACCATGAGTACACGCTCTCTGGGCCAGTCATAGTCAAGATCGGGAAACTCCTTGGGATCGTAGTTGTAGGGATCCATACGTACAAGGGCGCGAGACAGCTCCGTGGCTTTGTATTCTCTTTCCAGATAGTTGTAAAACCCAAAGAGATCCTGTGGCGAATCCCAGCGAGGCTGCACGGGAATCACCAAAGAATGCAGGCCCATGTGCTCGGCGTACTTTACTGGCAGCAGAGTCTTGCCCGTTCCGGACACCCCGGCTAGTACGGTTAGAGGATTTATGCTCTGGCATTTAAGGGAGGTGTGGAAAGCTTCGATAACCCGGGAGGGAAAGTAGATCCCACGCTCACGCAACTCGTTCTTGAAGTGTTGCAGGGCTTGATACTCGTCGTCATTGCACTTGGTAGAGGCGAACTCGCTCGTCTTGAAACAAGCTGCCTTTCGATTCAGCAGATCTTCGTAGGCAGCATGTAGTTCATTGTCTCCCCTGCCGGTTACTTGCCCTTGTAGCTTCTCGATTTCTCTTTCTAGAGATGACTTGTGAGCTTGCAGGCCGGACAGCTTAATTTCGTCGGATTCCAGGCGCTCACGAATATGCTCCAGCAGGTGCTTCTTTTCCTGCACTTCATCATTAGTATTGTTAAGAAGCGTCTCCGCAGAGATGACTTGCTCACGAACCTGCTCAACCTGTTGTGCCGACCTGTGTTTTTCCGCACTGAGCGAATCAATATCATCCGTGAGCGTATGCAATCGGTTTTCCAAGGATGCTCTCTCGTTGTTTAGGGTTTCCATCCGGGCGCGGGTTTCAGACAATTCTGTGGTCGCTCCTTGTAATGCTTCACGCTGGTCCCGTAGATCTCGCAATACCGCATCAAGCTCATTTCTTTTCGAAAATATTTCGCCACTGGTATTTTCCGCAGCTTCTTTAAGATTTGCGACCTTTTCTTCCAAAGGGGCTATATTCCGCTGAAGTTCTTCCATGCATGATTCCAGTTGCGTTTTTTTCAAAGTCAATGTCGAAAGGTGAGCCTCCGTTTCGGCTTTGTCGTGGAGCGCCTGTGCGAGCTCGTCGCGCTCACGCCGGAGCTCAACCAGACGATGCTCAATGCCTTCGGCTTCCGCTTTTTTGACTTCTAGCTCCTTTACATCCTTTTCAAGCCCCGTGATCTTTTGGTCCAACATCCCATTCGTTTGAGAAAGAAGATACCTTTGATTTTCCAGTTCGCCCACTTCCTTGCGTAGTGTCTCGTTTTCCTGATCCTGCTTTAGGCACCGCTGCTCGAGGTCGGTAAGCAAACCCCGAACCCTTTCCTGTTCATCTCGCTCGGAGTTCAGTCGTTGCAGCTCAGCCTTTTGGTGAATGATCCATTCCCGGATGGCGCGGACGTCGGCCTCCAGTTGCTGTTTGCGGGCGGATAGTTGGGCTACATCGCCGGCATCCTTTAAAAAGGCGCGTTGGCGACGCCACCAGTGGGCGTAGAAACCAAACATTATGACAAGGACGACGATGGTCAGTCCTGCCGATAGGATCCAGAGGCCGGAGGGTATGATGGATAAAGAAGTCATGTCTTGCACCGTTTCTTTAATTATTGGAGTTGCCCAGCATTCGGGGACAGTTGGCTACCATTCTGTTCGGTACCTGTTTGTTGATCGTTTGAAGGTTGGGGCACTGCAGGCGCTCGTTCCAGCGAAGCGATAAGTACCTCAAGTCTGCTCTTCAATGCGGAAAGCCCCTGAAGCATGGTTTCCAATTTACGGGATTGGCCGACCAGGGACTCCTCTATCTGGTCGATGCCACCTTCCGCCGTTACCAGGGCAGAGACCTGTGCCTGCAGACTCTTTGTCGCTTCAAGAAGCTGCCCAGCGGCTTCCTGCTGGCCTGTAACCAAAGCGGCAAATGCCTGGCGCGACTGCTTGATACCATTGTATTCTTCCTTTATGCCTTGGCTTGTCTGCTGCAATGACTCAACAGCTGGATCTGTGTTTCTTGCGCTTTTCTCCAGACTGGCCACTTGGCTTTCCGCTGCTTTAACACCTCTATCCAGTTCTCCCACCGCCGTCTCCAGCTTATGTGCCACTGATAGCAAATGGCGCTGGACGGACCCCAATTCTTTAAGTGTCGTCTCGGCTTCCTTTGCCATGCCCCCCATACGCTCGTTGGCCTCGGTGAAGCCCTTGCCAGCCGTCTGCATTTCACTAACGCCTTCCTCGGCCTTTTGGACTGCTGCGGTGATGTCCTTCACGCTTTCATTCAAAGCACTATTCTGTGTCTCCAAAAATGTCGTGACGTCCTTGAGCGAAAGCGAAGTCTCCTTGATCGTTCCGGCAGCCGTTTTCAAACCTTCAGCCTCTTGATCCAGCGCAGAAACGGATCTATCCGCCTGGATGCTGGAATCCTGCATTTTTTTCAAAACAATCTGAAATCCATCTGATAACCGGGCGAAAGCCTTCTCATCTTCGGCATAGCGCTCTAGATCGGCCATTTTTTGTTTGACACGGCTTTCCAGACTGGCGACCTCTGCCTCTAGCTCACCTTTGCTCTTGCGCAATTGTGCCACGGCATTTTCCAAAGTCTCTCGATCCTTTGTGAGTCCTTCCACGCTACCCCGCAGGGCAACCGCTTCCTTGGTCAACTGCTCCACAAGACTCTGCGATTCATGCGCCTTGGAATTTAGGTTTTGGAACTCAGCAAGCGCCTGTTCTCTGTCCTTGGCCGCTTTTGTGGTTTTGCGTTGGGTATCGTCCAATGCCTCCTGAGCTCTTGTCAAATCTCTTGTTATGGTCTCAAAATTGATCTGCTGCACCTTCAGCTCGCCCTCCAGCGTGGCAATTTCGGCGCCCAATGTTTCCCTCTGTTGTATCAATACAGGAAGTTCCTCATTGATTTTTTGATAGAGGGCCTTTTCCTTTTCAAGCGTTTCCCGCTGATGCTCCAATTCCTGCCGAGAAAGCTTTAGGGACACCCGCTCATCTTCCAAACCGGAAATTTTCCAGCCCATGGCGAGTATCGCCAGGATGACCACAAAAATCACCATCCCCATAAACCAGAGGGACGGGAAGGCCTTGTCCAGTGCAGTAGGGGCGTCCTGCCGCCTTTCGGGCGCAGCCGGTTCGGCCTGTTGATTGTCAATGTCGTACTTGAAGGAATCGTTCATGCCCGCTCCCATATGGTCTTGATTTTCGCCACGCAGCCGAGGAGATTTTCGCGTAGCTGATAGGTCCAGAACCGGACTACTTTCCAGCCCATGCCCTTGAGTTCGATGTCTCGCCAAAGGTCGTCCTGCTTCCGAGATCCGTCTGGATTGCGGTGGCAGTCCCCGTCCACCTCTATGTCCAGCTTGAACGCCGGCGACCCTTGCCTGATCAAGGCCATGTCAAGCCGTCGATACCGCACGGGGAATTGCGGCATGGGATCTAGCCCCGCTTCTTTCAGAGCATCAAAAAGCATCTTCTCGTAAGGGGACTCGTGCGGATGCCACGGGCCCGCAGGGTGATGCGTTTCCGTGAGCTGCTGGGGCCGGGCCAGGAGTTCCACGTGGCGAATGCCACATTTCATCGCCCATTGTCTGTTGCCTACCACATGCAGTACCGCACGCGCTCTACTTACTGCCACATTGAAGAGGTTGCCCGTTTCCTGCAAGAAGTGCCGCGAGCCACCAGGCATGCCCGGCCCACCGCACAAGCTAAACAGAATGACGTCGCGTTCGTCACCCTGAAACCCATGGGCAGTGTCCACATGCAGCTTTGCTTTGACGAACGCGTCATACGTGACGCCGCCTTGAGTGATCACATCCAGGATGCGATTGGCTTGCTGCCTGAACGGCGTGACCACCCCTAAAGTGCCAGGAAACTGCCGATCTTCGAGGAAATCCCGGACCAAGCGCACCACTTCTTTAATTTCCTCCTCGCAATAGCAACCGCTGCCCCCTGCACTTTTGACCTCCCCCTGGATCTCTGTCCAGTGGATGCCGACTTTCATGTCTCTTGGGGTCAAAAGCCCTTCGCTACATGTCCCTACACGTAACCTGCCGCCATAGAAAAGCCCGCTGGAATAATCGGCAATGCACTGTGCACTGCGGTAGGTTGTATCCAGAAATATGGGCTCAACCTTTCTTGCCCCAGCGCAGAGGTCGTAGAGGGAACTCTGTGTATAGGCGAATCGCTGGTCTTCCAGGCGTTCCAGCCCCAAATCGCGACGCAGAAAGGTGTCCTTTGCCGGGCTCAACTTGGATGTATGTGTCAGCTGCGATGGATCGCCTATAACTCCCACCCGCCGGGCGCGAAACATAACAGGGATGGCCGAAGGGATGTCCGATTGACTGGCTTCGTCGATCAGGGCCAGGTCAAAAAGCGCAGGGCAGAAAGGAATTCGGGAGTTTATGGAAAGGCTGGTCACTGCCCAAACGGGGAAGGCGTGTAAAATCTCCTGCCCACTCGAGCGCAGCGCGGTCATGGCCGTGTCGTCCAGCTTGCCGTCAGCAAGCCCTGACCGCAAGCTGTTGAGTACAGAGCGCAGTCCTGACAGTTCCGACCTGTCTGCGCCGTCGCGCAGTCCCTGGCGGCTTTTCAAGTCCAGTGAAAGCAGTTCTGGCAGCAACTGCCGAATGCGCTCACTGATGCGTGAAACGGTATTGGTAATCTCATCCGGGGGCCGGAATCCTGAGGCTTGCCGCTCTTTTTCTTTAGCGGTCATGCGTAAAGAGGCATATTCGGCTGTCTGCTTTAACAGCTTCATGTTTTCCGACAGCATTCGCCGCGCTTTCCGGCCATACAATAGTGGCAGTGGCGGCATGCCGACAATTCGACGAAGCCTTTTTCGAAGTCGCACATAGTGAAACAAGATGGCCAGACTTCGCCAAGGATGGATGCCGTCACCATTGTCCAAGCTCTGAAGGGTACGCTGCAGCGCCTGCGTGGGAAGACTTTCCGGGCAGGCATCGAGAAACTGAGCCGCTTCACTCGGCAACTCCCTATATAAGTAGGCAAGTCTGTCTTCAATTGTGCCGAGCGCTTCTGCCAAATCAGCAACCTGTTTCGCCGCCGCGGCCTCGAGCCTCCTCTCTGCCAGCCGGTTATTCAGGTCTTCCATAGCCAAGGATCGTTTGTAGCGTGACTGCGGATCGGCTTGGGCCACGATCATCAACTTGATGGCCTTGGAAAACGTCATTTGCAGGTCGGGGAGTTCCTTGGAGTTTGCTCTGACCACCAAACTTTCGGCGGCGGGACCGACAAGCTTGTTAACCACGGCATCAATGGCTTTATGGTTGCGGCTGGAGATGAGCACAGAATTTCCCTGGAGCCGTTCGTTGGCCGCTGTCCCGGCCACCACCTGGCTTTTGCCCGTACCAGGGGGGCCAGTAACCACCGAGAGGCTGTGGGAAAGCATTGCTTCCACAGCTCGACGCTGGGCCGCGTTGAACGGAAACACTTCCGCCGCCATACCTTCTCCAAGGGTGCTTTCACGGTCATCTTCTCCGGACGTCTCCTTTTCAGTAAAGATGTGGGCCAGAGCCGTTCTGTCCAAGTCTGAGTCCGGCGCCTTGGCAATAGCCGCCAATTCCTGCAGCAGCCCTTTGCTATATCGGGTGCGCTTGGCAAGCATGACCACAGCTCGGTTGTATATACCGCTTTCAAAAGGTTCTCTCAATGCATCGCCCGGCACATCGGACAAATGCAGTACTTCCCGGGTTTTCTCAGGCAAAAATGAAGAGAGGGCGGTGGTGAGCGTCTCCAGACTCGGGGCGACTTCGCCCACCTCGCGCGCGGGCGGGGCTTCATCGTCCGCCTGGACCCGCATAAACCCGCATGCTGAAAGGAAGTTTCGCTGCCGTTCAGCATTTTTCGAAAATGAATACTCCAGCCAGCTGAGATTCACCTCTGGAACAGGGGTTTCAATGGTCAGCCGCAATCCCTGTCCGACTATCTCCGCCTGTACGGGGTAGTAAAAGACTGGCCGGACGATGCTTGTGAAAAGACCGTCCTCACCCTGTTTGCAATGTCCAGCCAGTGGGTAACCTATAACAACGTGGCTATCATCAGTTGATGCGGGCAGAGCCTTCAAGAACTCCGACATGTGAGGCCCTATCGGTTGAGTCATTTGCCACCTCACGCCAGGACAAGGCTGCCAGAAGCCTAATCGGCGCAGGTATATGAAAGTCTGGCCCAACTGATTCAAAAAGGCAGAGGCATCTGCTCCTTCCTCGTTCCGAACACACTGGATGTAGTAGCTCATAAGCCGGCGAAACAGCCCCCAGCGCCCGCCAGCCGTGTGCGGAGAAGGGCCTTCTCCTACACCGGGAGCGCTCCAGGGGATATCCGCCCAAAGCTCTTTGTGGGTTTCCCGGGAGAGAGCGGGCAAGGAAAATGAATGTGGATAGGCCCCCTTGACAGGTGCTCCTGCCACGGTCCAGGCTCCATTGCGAAACTCCACATCACCTTGGTGAAGCAGGTCACGCAGCTCTCTTAAAACCAAATATTCAGGAATTGGTCCCGATCGGCGCAGCCTGGATTTGATTTGGCGAAATCCCAGAGGACGCGGAGATTCTTTAAGGACTTCTAGAATATCATGGTTGCTTTTAGTTTGTGGGTCTAGCTGCATTCTTTCAGCTTCTGAATTTTTCCTAATAACATCGAACGGTTATTTTTAGTGGCTGGAAAGCGGTTTATACATCTGTAATCTTCAAACGAGTCCATCCTTCTGATCGAGCAGATGTGGAGTACCCTCCGTTTCTATGTCGTGCTGCTGAAACTCCGCCATGCGGAATGTGTCAATGAAAATGACACACGCCATGCGATAAATTACTGTATCCCCGCATCGCTCGCCGACGGTTTGTTCATTCATATGGCAGCGGATAAGGGTGTAGGTTGTAGTACAAACCTTTGGTCATTTTGATATGATATGGGCGGTTTTTCGTCCTCGTCTTTACTCGAAAAGAGATTACCAAAATCCTTCGAAGCCTCCTTTCGCTGCTCGGAAAATCTTTGCCGATTGTCCGAACGAACCGGAAGAATCCCAGAAACAGGGGACTGAAACTGAAAATAACCGCTATGCATGCCATAACTAAAGTCAATAACATTGATCACACGCTAATGACATCTTTATCAGGAAGTTTTTCTCTGATTTGCGGGAAAATACCGGAAATGTCAAAAACAAATTATCTAAATTTCTTTTTCCTTTTTCAATTTCAAAAAAGACAATACCACCACTCGATCCATTTGCAGCAATCGTCCCCGATTTAAAACTTTTGGACTGCAAATCTGCATCAAGCTTTATTCGAGAATCAGCGATAGTACCAGCTGATGCCAAAAATCCCCATACCCCAAAGGCTGCAGTCCAAACGGCTGTAGACCAATATTCGTCCTTTGCTCTTTCAAAAATTGTTTCTGCGTTTGTTCCAGCAAAACTCTTTCTATTAGGTTCAGATAATATAAAATTATCTTTGTTTATGCCAATAGCATATGGCAATTCATTAAAAATATATACTTGGACGGGAAGTATACCTCCTCCTACTAAATCACATCCAAATGTATCAATCAATTCATCTCTATTAACAAATGGCTTGACGCGCACAATGATATTATCGTCATCATATTCAATGCAATTTGAACTATTAAGTTCTTTTAAATTGAAAGTGGTATGATAAGCACAAGAACATAATATTCCAATAAATACGCAGAAAGGAAATTTTTTAATTTTTATCATTTGGCTCATCGATTATAAATCTTTAGAGGACCCCATTTCCTTGTGCTGATCTTACAAAATCTTCAATGCATTTTGAAAGTGAAGCATATATGCCAGAATTTAGCTCCATAGTAGTCCATTTACTTGATTTATATATACCTTCACAATCTTTTGTAAATAAAATGGCATTGGATTTGTCACTTATTTGAAAATAAATTTTCGTAATAAAATCAACTGTTGAAAACCCTATGTAGTCAATAGATATCTCGCGAATTTCACCTGTAATTTTCACGTTTGCATCCGAAGTATTTTTATAACCGATAAATTTTAGTTCCTTTTTTATTGCGTCGGAAACAAATTCTGAAACAGAAGTATCAAGGTAAACTGGACTTAATCCAGGCCCAGTATCGATTTCATATGGTTCCAAACAATCAACAAATTTATTATTGTTTGCATCTGTCCATGTGCTGCAATATTTTCCTTCTTTTTCATCAAACTCAAACCCATTTGGCACATATTTAAAATCACCTATAGTCAGATAACCTTCACCATCAAGAAGAATAGATGGAGAATAATTGGATGATACTTTTATAGAGCAACCAGAAAAAATAAAATTACTACAAATCAGTGACGATAATAAAACGATAAATTTGAACATAAAATCCTCCATAAACTCAATGTGCCGCATTGAATAAAATTAAAATGAATATCTCCTATTAAATTAAAATAAAATATTCAAAGAATTAAACCATGCATTAATATTATAGAATAGCAATCTATTTGCTTTAGGTTTTAGCTTCGCTCAAATCCATGAGCAATGAATCTCAAAGCAACACTGTTTTCTGTAACTGTCCTAATAATTTGTTCGGGGACCCCTTCAGGAAATGTCGCTTCTATTTCCAAAGTAACCTTCACTTGTGCCCCATTGAGCCCTGCCATATGCGCGATAACTTCCTCAGCGATCCGGCCGGCATCACGCCCTACACGGAAAGGCTCCAACTCTACGCTACCGTGCAAACGTTTCGGCTTTGAAGGTTCTGTTGCAACTGCCGAGGATTTTTCGTCTGGTTTGTCTGTGGGAGGGCTTTTCTTTGAACCCTCGCCGTCCCCATCAGACCATCCTCCGCAGGGTGGTGAAGATTCCTTTTCGGCATGAATTTGACTTTTAGCCACGTCTGGTTTGACTAGCAGTCCTGGTGTATTCAAGTCCGAAAAGGACTTTCGTTGAGCTGTCTGCACTAACCCACGATACCTTCCTGCCACCTCGTCAAAGCTATCTGCATACGCAAAGGAATCGTATTCCCAGGTAATCAGACCTAGCCCGTCGGTGATCGCGTTCAGGAGCACCGAGGGTTCGGAAAGTCTTGGGAGGTAGGGGTATTTGGCAAAGTCTTCGACAAGTTGCCGGATGGCCACATGGTTACCCCTCCAGAGCGGTACGCGGTCCATCTCGAGGCGGAGTCGAGTGCCAGCAAGGGTGGTGACCAGAAGTTCCTCGTTCTTGAGCTTCTTGCTCGCACGAACCGCCAAGGGCTCCTGACCGGTGAGTCGAGTGGCCTGCCACTCCACTGGACCCTGCGGAGAATTCTGCACCGGAACGATCAGCCACTGGTAGGTTTCGGGGAGCCGCGCAACCACGGTACTATCAGCCGACTGCTTTTGGGTCTCGGCCTGTTTTACCTGGTGGGGGGAAAGATCAAGGGCATCCTTCTCGAGGAGGATCGATTCCCAGGCAAGATATCTTCGCACAGCATCGTCCAAGTCCTGCAGCCGAGCGCTGTCGGGGGCGAGGAAAACAAGCGTGTTTCGGAAAAGTCGGGGGGTTGTTCCCCGGGACTCATATAGGGCTTTGGCGGCTTTGATGGCCTCGTTCCCAGGGTCCTTGCTGTATGGATAGTCGGGGCCAAGCACCACCAGACGGGTATCGAGATCGTCCGGGATATCCGCTCCCGTGCGGGGCATAGGGTGAATGCGAGGGAAGTCTCCCCGCTTGGTGAGGCTTTCCCGCAGGCGTTTTTCCATCTCCATTGCCACCTTGTCAGGGTCTCGCTTCAGCTGATCGGCGCGGTCTTCGGCAAGCTTTGTCACCGTAGGCTGGGTCGAGTACCAGACCCGGGGGCCGTCCTGGTAAAGGTAGGTAGCTGTTGAGGCAAGGCGGCGGAGGGCGTCCCCGAAGACGGCGGGGGATTCCCCCGGGATTACACAGCCGAGTTTCACCCTTCTGTCTTCAATGCCGCGGTTAGCTACTCCCGAGGTGGGCGCCGATCCCATGTAGATCGTACGGGCCACCCGGCGGCAGGCGGCAAATTTGCCGAGGTTCGGCAACTCACCGTCAATTCGGAGTGGGAGAGCATTCGGGCCATCCACGTCCTTTTCAATCACCGGCACCCAGTTATCTGACAAGTAGCGTGTCAGTTCGAACTGCACCCTCTGATCATCGATCGGGATAAGAGAGGGCATGATCAGGGGGTTCCGATCCCCCTTCTCCCAGAGGGAATGGATGACCGAGGCCATCAGGCGCAGCACCCCCCGGGTGCGTTGGAATTTGACTAGGGTCGACCAGTCGGTATAGAGCCGGTCGAAAACTTCGGGATGGATCGGGTAGGCGGCCTTGAGGCGCTGCTCATATTCGGGGTCCCGGCATTCGGGCGGAAATTCCTGGTGCTGTGTCCGGTAGAGGTCAAAAAAACCGCGCGCGACTACATCGCGGTGTTTGAACTGCTCAGCGGTTACGAGTGGTTCGAAAAGGCGCCGCCTCACGATCTCGAAGCCCTCTTCAGCGCTTGCCGGCCGCCAGGAAGACTCGAGGCGCCCGACGACATTGCGGAGGCGGTCAAGGGCCTCTCGCCCGCGGACGCCTCCCACCTCGGCATCGTCAGCCCTGGCATGGGGCGATCCGGTGGTATCCGATGCCGGGATGCTGATCACGAGCAGGCAATTCCCAGCAAGTTTCGCCGATTCGGTCAGGACTTGCGCAAAAGAGAACTGCGTCTCGAACGTGCCCGCTGGAAGATCATCGTGGTCATGGAGCTGCCGTGCATAGGCGACCCACTCATCGATAAGAACCATCGAAGGGCCATACTCCTTGAGGAGTTCCCGGAGAACATCCCCGGGGCTCGTGGCTTTCTCATCGTCGGCGGCAATGCGCTGATAGGCTTTTTTCCCTCCGAGCTGCCAGGCAAGTTCCCCCCAAAGCGTCCGGATCACCGTCCCGTCAGGTTTTGTCACCGGGTTTCCGGGGGAGATTTTATTCCCTACGAGGACCACCCGATTTACGGCGGGCAGGGTTGTAATCCCTGCTTCCTTCATCACGGCGTCGATCCCGAGGAGGTTCCCTGGCGTTATGCCTGAGAAGAGGTGGTAGAGCGCCAGCATGGAGTGCGTTTTCCCGCCCCCGAAGTTTGTCTGGAGCTGTACAACCGGGTCACCTCCAATACCGCTCAGCCTTCTCACTGCACCGACCAGGAGTTCTTTCAGGCTGACCGTAAGATAGGTGCGTCTGAAAAACTCGGCCGGGTCCTTATACTCGGCTGTCCCCTCGCCCAGGTGCACCTGCCAAAGGTCAGCGGCGAATTCCGCCTGCTGGTATCGTCCGCTTGCCACATCCGGGTGCGGGTTTACCACTTCCCGCCAGGGTTTGAGGGCCCCCGTGGCCTGGGTTTCGATGGCCGTGCCGGCGCTTTTCCGCTTTTCTCCCCTTACCTGCTCATCGAAGCGCAGGCGGAGAAGCTCCATCTTCATCTTTTCAATATCAACGCTTTGCGGGGCGGACACCGCCGTCAGCAGGCGGCCGGCCGAGTCCATGACGCGGTAGGCATCGTCGCTCGAGAAGGCCTCCTGGTGGGCCCATTTGTTCCGGTAGTCCCTGAGCTCGCTTACCAGGCTGCGCTCGACCGGCCCGAGGGTCCTCCCGAAAACGCTATTCCAGGCTGCCCACATGAGCTTCAGGAGTGCTGCCACGTCCCACTGGCTAACGGATTTTCCGGCAAGCAGCCTGTCATCCCCCATGAAGTTAATGGTCTGGGCTTGTGCGCTCTCACGGTAGATGCTCTTCATTTCCCGCTCGATGAAAGGGGCAAGCCCCGCTTTGAGCATCTCCAGAGCCTTTCCGACACGTTCGTGGTTGGTCATGGCCATGGATTATTCCTCCAGGTAACTGGTCTGTTTCATCGCTGCGCCAGAGCGTTCCTGAGCCAGCCGGTTGATTTCCGGCCAACTCTGCACGAGCCCGTTGTAGGAAAGGGCCTCCTGCGCCCATTTCTTCCGTTCGCAGATGGTGTAAAGACGGTAGGCGAGTTCCCGCGCCCCTTCGGCTTTACTTCCAAGCCGGGCAACGAGCTCGGCCGCAGCAGGTTCGCCGCCAGTTTCTAGGGCTCCAATCAGATGGTGGACCATTTCCCAGACCGTCAGGCGCTTGTCCTGGGTCGGATCCCAGTCGGCCGGCAAATCGGCCGGTTTGAATAGATGCACCTTACCCCCTTTCGAGGCGAGGATCCCTGCGTCCACCATTCCCGCAACGCTGGTATTCTTCGCTTTCGAGAGGGTTTCGGCTACGCCGTATTCGCCCTCCCCAAACCGGTACTGTTCGAACCATGCCAAGGCCCAGCGGCTGTCGGAATCGAAGTCTCCTTCTTGCTCGGCTAAGACTTCGTCCAGTGTCTGGTTGATGAGGGCCAGGGCTTCTCGGACAGAAAGAGGCTTCCCTTCGGCATCGAGAACCTTGCCATAGCGGGTGTAAACGGCCATGCCGGGCCCAATGGCAGCCTGCGCCAGGTCCACCGGGGCGATGTTGCCGCGCTGGAGGAGTTTCAAGGCCACGGGCAATTCGGTTTTCAGGGCAGTCAGGAATTCGCGGCGGGTGGCGGTAGGGGCATCGGTTTTGCGTGGGCGGCAGACGAGAACGATGCTGGAAGCGAGAGCGCTCATATTTTTTTTTAAATTGCCTGTGTATTCGGTACGCATAGGCCAAGTTCCAGTTATAGAAAAACCGACTTGAATTAATGCATCAAGAAAGGTTTCCCATCCTGTTGATGCAGTTCCCTCTTTTTGTGTTTCGGATTGTTTAAAGGCGTAGAAAATTGTGGCTGGGAAAGCCGAATGAGACTGATTACCCATCTGACTCATCGCACTCTTCATTCCGTTTAGGAAGAAATACTCAGCATTTTCCTTATTTCCGTGGCGATAGGGGGTAGCCACCAGTTCCTTCGCTTTAGGCACAGCTAGAGTTGCAAAGAGTTGCGGGTAAATATTCTTGATAGAACGGCGTAGCCAAACATAGAAATAATCTGATAGGTCTGCGTAACCAATGTTATCATAATAAGGTGGATCAGTTGACACAACTTTCCCTTCACTCATAACTTGTGAAGCCGCGTCAATCTGTACTGATTTCCCTATAAGCGATGACGGAACAGTAAGGAGTTGGCGTCTCGCCTGGTCAATCCCAGCCAAATAGTTACCGGATGAATCACTGAAGGGATTCGCCTCAGTAAAATCCCATACCATGGGAATTGCTTGGCGCCCAAATGTGCTCGTCACCGTATCGCGTCCGGAATGCCACGAACAGATCGTTGACCAGTAATTAGCTCCCTTATCTACGGCAAAAGCTAAATACACTGAAACCGCATCCGCATAAGCCTCAGCACCGGTGCCGCCAGCATCAATTCCTTTCTCATCATCCTTCATCCCAACTGCGATGGCATCAGCCTTGACCTTCTCCCGTGCCTCCTGCACCAAATCCGAAAAAGTCGTCAGGGCGACAAGCTGACGGGGGGCGAAAAGATCACCAAAGGTGTTGAGTCCATAATTTGGGGTTTTAAAATCACGAGGGTTCACGGGCAAATTGTTATCCGGAACCTGAGTTCCGGCTCAGTAGGCACTTTTTGGCCTCCGAAGCCGGATTTTCCTAATAAAATCAAGGGGGGCATCTGAAAAACCGCAAAAACCTGTAGTAACACGACTTGATCGTTATCATATTGACATGCTATGTGGTATATGGTAACCACGTAGATATGTTTATTCGAACGACCAAACGCAAAAATCGAGACGGCTCCGTGGTCGAGTACCTCCAGCTCGCGCATAACGTTCGCCACCCTGAGACGCACAAACCGACCGCCCAGATCATTCATAATTTCGGGCGGGCTGACTTGATCGACCGTGATGCCATGATGCGCCTGTGCCAATCGATTGCGCGCGCCTGCGGGCTCGAGTTGGAAGTGGGCGGA
>NZ_AULM01000047.1 GCF_000422285.1 Desulfatiglans anilini DSM 4660 | reverse complement strand
TCCGCGCAAACGCTTGATTTCCTTGATATTGGCCAAACCGGGACCCGCCGCGAAGCGGTGGGACTGAGCACCCGAAGGGTGTGAAGAAAAATCCTCGTTTCCGGATGGAAACCAGGTAAGGTTTGCGGCGATTCCCGGTTTCTTCGCCCCCTTCACGGCTGGTCCCGGTTTTCGCCGCGTCGATGAAACCGGGCGTTTGCGCGGAGACGCCGCCCAGGTGCAGCACAAGGGGATGAAAAGATTGAAGCCGGGATCGGCCGGAAAGTCCATTCGCGGATGGAAATGACTATGTGTCTAGCATAAAAGAGGGCCTTTTGCTAAACCATTTTCGATCGGGGAGGGCGCTTCCGGGCGAATCGTCGTCGATCGGCAAGCGGCCTTTTCGGCCGGGGTGCAGGGGGAATGCGGCGCCATGAGGACAGGGACCACATCCTGGATCGATCCGTCCAAAGATCTCGAAGGCAATGTCGCGCAGTTGGCCGGTGCGGTGGAGGACATCGAGCTGGTCCTTTTCGACGTCAAGGGGTACGGGGACAACCTCCCTGACCGCGCATCCGTCCGTCGCCTGGCGGAGCTGGCGGAACGCTGGGGCCACACCTACACCGTGCATCTCCCGCAGGACCTCTGCGTGGATGAAGATGGAACGTGCCCGGACGGCTCACTCGAAAAGGCCCGGCAGGTCATCGAATTGACGCGGGATCTGCATCCGTGGGCTTACGTCGCCCATCTGAACGGCGACGCCCTCATGGACCATCCGTCCCCCTCGCAGTGCGTGCGATGGAGGCGAAGGGCGGAGCGTGCGTGCCGGATCGTCGCGGGCTGGCTCGACGATCCGGCACGCCTGTCGATCGAGAACATCGAGCGCTGGGATGCGGCGAATCTTGCCCCGGTGCTCGAAGCCCTGCCGGTCAGCCGCTGTGTGGATATCGGACACCTGTGGCTTCAGCGGGTCGACCCTCTGGATCACCTGAACGCCTGGCTCGATCGGACACGGGTGGTCCACCTCCATGGGCTCCGCGATTTTCCGGCGCCGGCGGGCCAGATTTTTCAACCCGGCCTGGACCACACGAGCCTCGCGCGAATCCCGCCCGCAGCCCTCGACCCCGTTGCCGCCTGCCTCACGGATCGATTCGAAGGGGTGCTCACCCTCGAGGTTTTCTCGCGCGAGGACCTCGATGCCTCTCGCGCCGCGTGGGACCAGGCGTGCCGGCGCGCCGCGGGCGGCCCTCTTTTCAGCCCTGCTGGACCCGGACCATTTCGAAGAAAAGGTCCTGTTCCCGGATGACGCCGACGGGCCGCGTGCCCTGCATGACCAGGAGGCGCCGCTCGTTCTGGGTGATCATCAGGAAGGCGGCCTCCATGAGGTTGGAATCCGCGTCGATCGTGGAGGGCCTTGGAGACATCACCTCACCGACCTTTTTCGTGGACAGCTTCCGCACCTCGAGGGTGAACATGCCGGACCAGAACATGGGCGAGTACTGGATGCTGTCCGCCGTGGAGGGTTTGGGGGCGCTCAGATACGCGGGCATGATGGACTCGAGGAGGTCCTTGATGGTCATCACCCCCTGGACCTCGCCGTTGGCGCCGAGGACCAGGAGCGAACGGTGGCCCGTCTCCATGATGCGGCTCGTGGTCATCCGCGAGCTGAAGGTCTCCTTCAGCTCCAGAATCGCCTCCAGGACGGATTGACCGGCGGAGATGGACGTGTATTCCTCGAACGGGATCATGACCTCCCGGACCTTCCGCTCGGCCGGACGCGCCCCTTTCCTCCGGGATGTGAAGGCGTCGGAGATCTTGGCGGCCAGGAGATCGATGTCGCAGGGTTTCGAGAGGTAATCGAATGCGCCGGATTCCCGGGCCTCCTTGGCGGAGGGGAGATCCCCATGCCCTGTCAGCATGATGACCGGCATGTCGGGGGCCTGCCTGCGGATCTCCTTGAGCGTTTCATGCCCGTCCATACCGGGCATCTTGATGTCCAGGACGACGACGTCGGGCTGGTTCTTGAGCTGTTCGAGGGCCTCCTCGCCCGAGCCGGCCAGGAGGGTGTCGAATCCTTTCCGGGTCAGCAGTTTCCGGGTCGTGGCCCTGAATTGCTCCTCGTCGTCCACCATGAGAACCTTGATCGAATCGTTCATATATTCTGCCTCCTTTTTGAGCATCGGATCCTCATCGAAGGTGCGGTGCGCTTTCCTTCGCCCCGCTCATCGGGGCCTTGACGATGTCCGGGTCCCTGTTTAAAGGACGGTTTGGGTGTTGTGCGCCGGCCTCCGTTTCATCCCGGGTCAGGCCGAGATGAGCGGCTTCAACAGGTGAATCAGCAAGAGGAGCAGAACCGCAGCCGTCGCCAGACAGGCCAGAACCAACCGTGTTTTGATGCCGCCGGTTCGGGTCATGCCGACGCCGATCAGGTAGAACTTCCAGATCCCGCCGACCCAGGCCATGCCCGGAAGCCAGGAGATCAGAAGACTCACATTGGCGTAGGCGACGATCCGAAAGAGGGCCTCGAACGTGAAGGTTCGCCGGCAGAAAAGGCGCGCCACCGGATACAGGATCCCGGCTGTCAGGAAAGGCATCGAAAAGGCGTTCAGGAAAAAGACCACCGCAAAGAAGGCCTTTTCCTGCGGCATGACCAGCGTGCCTGCCAGTGTGAAGAGGATCGACACCGTCAACAGAAAAGAGATTGCACCGCGGTACCCCTTTTCGTCCTTGCGTGCCTCATAGAATCTGCCCGGGTTGATCAGAAGCCCGATGACCTTGTCCAGAAACCGTTTTACTGCATCAAAGCCCGGGCGGTTCCGTGCCGCATCGTCTGGGAGAGTCTGTGCCATGCTCATTGCCTGCCTCATATCGTTGTCTTTCCCGGATCCTGTCCGGATGCCGGCGGCTGGGCGGCCGCCGGGCCGTCTTCCCGCCCGGCGAAACCGGGCGGAACACCGGCCGGGGCCGGAAGATGAAACGCCGCAAGGCGGACCGTCCGGCGCCGGGAGCGGGAGGCCGGACGCCTAGAAAGGCTTCAGACCCGGCCATCCCATCCAGTTCCAGTAGGTGGAAGCCATGATCGCCAGCCCGAGCATGTTCGTGACCCAGAGGATGACCCCCACCCGCAGGTAGTCCTTTGCGGTCAGGTAGCCGCTGGCGTAGACGATCGCGTTGGGCGGCGTGCCGATCACCAGGCAGTAGGCGAAGGAGGAGGCGATCGCGGTGCCCATGGCCATGAAGGGGATCATGGCGCTCCCTGGGTGGGCGATGCCTGCCATGGCCAGGGTCACCGGGCCCACCGCCGCGCAGGCGGGGCCGTCGGCCATGATCTGGGTGAGCAGGGCCGTGATGAGGTTGCCGGTCAGGAGGAGTCCCAGCCCCTGGCTGACCCCCAGGGGTTCGGCCAGGGCGAGCAGGCTCCGGGCGATCCAGAAGGCGCCGCCGGTGTCCACCAGCACCTTGCCGAAGATGATGGCCCCGGCGTAGAGCCAGACCACGCCCCAGTCGACCTTGGTCTGGTAGTCGCGCCAGTTGACCACGCCCGAAAGGATGTAGGCGATGGCCCCCATGACCGCCAGCACCCCGATTCCGAAGCGGATGCCGGTCCACTGCAGCAGCAGGTTCTTCTCCGTGATCCAGCAGAAAAGCATGGCGAGGAAGATGATCAGGGCCAGCTTCTGATCCCGAGTCCACTTGCCGCCTCCGATCCTGGCCGTCTGCTCCTTCACCACCGCAAAGGCCTCGCCCAGGTTCGATATGGCCGGCTTGAAGCGCCAGTTGATGACGAACCAGGTGACAGGGATCAGGAAGACGAGGAACGGGATGCAGTAGATGCACCACTGGCCGAAGCCCATCGAAAGGCCGAACATGTCTTCGGCATAACTCATCATGATGATGTTGCGCGCCGCACCGGAGGGCGCCAGGGAGCCGCCGAGGTTGCAGGCCATGGCGATGGTGATCATCAGCATCTTGGCGAGTTCGGGGTCCTCCTTACCCGCGGCCGAGGCGGAGGTGGTGTAGATGAGGATGCCGATCGGCAGAAACATGGCCGCCAGGGCGTGATCCGACATGAACATCGTCAAGGGGGCGATGATCATGACAATGATGAGCGTCACCCATTTGATGTCGGGGTTCTTGAGCTTGCCGAACATCATCATGGCGATCCGCTTGTCGACGCCGGTTTTGACGAAGGCGGTGGCGAACATGAGGCTGCCCATGATGAACCAGGTCGCGTCCGACCAGTAGAAGGAGGCGACGGTCTTCCGGTTGACGATCCCGGTGATCATGGCGATGATCCCGATGGAGAAGGCCACCATGGGGAGCGGCATTGCCTCCGTGACGAAGCAGAGCACCACGAATGCGACGATGGCCACCGCCGCCTTGACGTGATACCCGGCCCTGAGGGCCTGTGCCTGCTCCTTTTCCGTGAGCCGGTCGAAGGTCAATTCATCGGCGCGCAGGGTGTAGGCACGATCCATCAGCGAACGAAAACGCTCCGGCGGCAGCTGCTCGGCAAACGACATAACCTGCTCCAAATGGGATTTGGTGCAGGTTATGTCGTTTTCTTTGCACCATTTTTGGTTCCGCTTGAGAAACGCTGCGTGCCCGTAGGCGGATTTCTGGAGACTCGCCTCCATCATACGGACCATCAGGATCTGCCACTGCTGGAGTTCCTCGGTCTGTTCGCCGAACAGCTCGCCGGCGAAAAATTCCTGGACATACTTCGGCCCGAAGGCGTACTCGACTCCGACATCGAGCATGCTTTTCGGTGTGGGCATCGCCAGCAGAAGCACCAGGATGCCCAGCGGGAAGATGAACAGCTTCCAGTTGATATACTTGTCATAGCCTGAGGGTTTTTCTCTTTTGTCTGTCATTTTTCCCTCCTGATCTGGACTGGATCACATCATGACGCTGGAGACGGATCACTTTCTCCGGCGCAGCGGGGCGGGATTGCGGCGGTTGCCCCCAGCGGGGGGATCGCGGACTCCGAGGCTGCAAATCCT
Organism: Desulfatiglans anilini DSM 4660; assembly: GCF_000422285.1. Taxonomy (NCBI): domain Bacteria; kingdom Pseudomonadati; phylum Thermodesulfobacteriota; class Desulfobacteria; order Desulfatiglandales; family Desulfatiglandaceae; genus Desulfatiglans; species Desulfatiglans anilini. The sequence goes on along the minus strand of NZ_AULM01000047.1, from coordinate 16,855 downwards.
GCAGGTGCGGCCTGCTTGAAGGGCCCCGTCCCGTCCCGGCACCTAGTGCATTTCCGGGTTGGAAACTGGGTTCTACCAGGAAATCATTTCCGGATGGCACCTAGCTTGCGATGGGTCGGATGCAGCGGACCCCGCGCAGGCAGCGGCGCCGCCCCGACCGGGAACCGGCAGGGCCTTCGATACGCTTCCCCGGAAGCGGCTCAGGCCTCGCCGAACCATTTCATCAGGCCATACAGGATGAACATCACGATGGTTGCATAGAAAAAGAATGAGCGTTCCCTTTCCCTGGTCCACCTGAGCTTCCCTGAGGTTGCGGCCTTGGGCTCCTCTGCATTCATGGATCGACCCTCCTCTCGGTGTGTTTCAAGGTCCGGCATCACTCCGACCCTTCCAGAATCTGCCGGGGGGATTTCATGGCGCTTCTTGCCTGCGCAACCCGGATCCTTCCTTCGATCTTCTGCCGGTTGTGGAAGGCGTCCTCCGCCTTGGCGATCAGGTCATCGATGTCGGTCGGTTTCATGAGGTAGTCGGTGGCGCCGGATTTGAGCCCTTCGACGGCGCTGTCGACCGTTGCGTGGCCCGTCAGCATGATGACCTCCACCATCGGGAACTGGTTCTTGATCTGCTTGAGCGTGGCGATCCCGTCCATGCCGGGCATCTTGACATCGAGAATGACGACGTGAACGTTCTCCATCCTGAGTTTCTCGAGGGCCTCGGCCCCGCTCCCGGCGGTGATGACGTCATACCCTTTTCTTGTCAGCAATTTCTGGGTGGTGGAGAGGAAGCGTTCCTCGTCGTCCACCAGCATCATCTTCATGGTTTCCATTCTGTTACCCCCTGTCGATCGAGTCTGTTTCAGGTCGTTTCCTTCCGGAAACGCTGTTTTTGCCGATCTCGGCGTTGATCTGCGCCTTCGCCTGCCCGGCGGCGCCCTACGAGGCTGCAGGCAGACGGAGGGTGAAAACGGTGCCCATCCCCTCCGCGCTGTTGACCTCCATCGCCCCCCCCATGCGGTCTACGATGCCGTAGCAGACCGCGAGCCCCAGACCGGTGCCTTTCCCGACCGGTTTGGTGGTGAAAAAGGGGCTGAAGATCTTCTTCAAATTCTCGGGTCTGATGCCGCAGCCGTTGTCCTTGACGAACAGTTTGACCAGCCCGCCCTCCGAGGGCTCCGTGCCGACGACCAGCTCCCCTCCTTCGGTCCCGTGGCGGGCAAGCACCGCATCGATGGCGTTGTTCAGGAGGTTCAACAGCACCTGCTGCAGCTGGGCCGGATCCCCGTGGATCGGAGGGGTGTCGGCGTGGATCTGCTCCTGGACGCTGATTCCGTGTACGGCTGCCTTCTTGGAGACCATCGCCAGGATTTCCGGGATGAATCTCCGCAGATCGACATCCCGGATGACCGGTTCGCTCTTGCGGCCGAATTTCAGGATGGCCTGCGTGATCTCGGCGCAGCGGTCGATCTGGGTGTTGATCTGGCGCATGGAATCCTCGATTTCATCGAGGTCTTCCGAGGGCGTCAGCGTGCCCTTTTCCTTCATATCGGCCATGATGTTGTCGATCAGCGATTTTTCGGCCTTGATGATCTGGAGCGGGTTGTTGATTTCGTGGGCGAAGCCGGCGGCCATCTCCCCCAGTTCCGCCAGCCGCGCAGCGCGCACCAGTTGCTCGCCCAGTTGCTCCCTCTCTGCGTCCATCTCTTCCATGCGGCGGATGATCCGATTGGTCAGAATGAAGGCCGAAACAAGGATGACCGCGCCGCCCAGCAACGTCGTGATCAGGATCAGGATACTCGCCTTGCGCAGGGCCGCGAAGGCGTCGCGCTTTTCCTGGCGCACGACGAGGAGCCACTTCTTCTCCGTCAGCCAGGTGGTCGCGAACAGGTAGGGGAGCCCGGCGGCGTCCTTTTCGACGAAGGTCCGCACCCCGCTTTCCGGGGAGGGGTAGATCAGCGTTTCGGGGTCTTTTTCCATGAGCTGGCTTTCGCCACGCCGTTCGGTCTGAAACAAGCCCTGCGCATTGAGGAGGTAGGCCTCCCCCGTTTCGCCGATTTTCACCTGCTTGACCAGCTGGTTGAAGAGATCCGTGTCGATTGTCGCCCTCAGGACCCAGTTGCGTCCTGCTTCTTCGCGGGTCAGGGCGATGATGAAGTGGGGGATGCGCCGGTACCCCAGAAAGACATCGCTGATGTAGAAGCCGTTCTTGAGAACGGCCTTGAACCAGTCGGCATCGCTGTAGTTTCGTCCTGTCAGTTGATAGGGGCCTACATAGGCCACGTGCAGTCCGTCCTGATCGAAGACACCCAGATCCAGAAAGGCATTGGAGGTCTTTTGCAGCAGCGTGAGGGTGGCCTGAAGGAACTCGGGACGGCGAAGCGAGTCGAATGCGTGGATGTCCGCGATACAGGTCAGGTCGGCCTTACGTTCCCGAAGGAAAGAATCGATCATCTGCCCGTGGTCGAACGCGATCCGCTTCATGTGCAGGACGGTGCTCGTCTCCTGGGCGTTCTTGAAATAGGTGTATCCGATGATCAGGACGAGGACGAAAGGGATCAGAGGCCCGATGATGGAACTGGTCAGGAGGATCCTTCTGAGACTGGCGTAGTGATGGTTTTGGCCGTTTGGGTGTCCCGGCTGATATGGCATGATTCACTCCCCTGATCCGAGGTTGGGGTCCTGCAGTTCTTCAAGGCAATGTCCATGCCAAAGAGGAGGCGGGAATAAAAGCAACTTAAAATGTTGAAATGCGGACGGTTCGACCTCGGGATGCAAGGAGGGGGAAGGGGGCCGCACCTTTCGGCTGTCGGACATTTTTACAGTCTGTAAAAGGCATCAGGCAGGAGTGCGCGCTTCATAAGGGGCCGTTGCGCGCCCGGTGACATGGGCGGTCCTCCTTGGAGTGCTCCTCCGGGAAACGCTGAAAAGCGTCTCTTCAAGGGGATGTTTTTTCTTGACTTCTTGAGGACATCGATCTATCCTTCTGCTATATGAGAAGTAATTCTTACAATGTAAGAATTTTAAAGACGAAGAGGCCGCGGCGTGATCGTAGGGCGCGAAGCCCGGGAGAGTCGCCCCTCAAAAGCCTCTGCCTTTTTTGATTCCCGGGGTTCCCGGGCGATGGACACGGGGGTTTCGACACCTGATTGTGCGGAGCCGGTCCGGTGGCTTCTCCAGGCACGCTGCTCCCGTAAAGGGAAGGCGGCATTGGCCGCGGGTCTTTTCCGATTGGACGATAAGGAGGTGAAGATGAATTTTACCGATTACCTGCGCATGAACGCCGTCAAGTACAGCGGGAAGGCTGCCCTGATCGAAAGACACCCTGCCAGAACCAGACGTCGGGTGCTTACCTGGAGCGATTTCAACGCCGAGGTCAACAGAGTCGGAAACTTCCTACGGAAGGATCTGGGGATTCAAAAGGGAGACCGGGTTTTGCACCTATTCAACAATTCGATCGAGTGGTTGATGACCTACTTCGGCATCATCAAGATAGGCGCCGTGGTCGTCCCCTTGAATTTCCGATTCATCGAATCGGATATCGCCTATGCAGGGGACATTGCCGAGCCGTCGGTTTTTCTGTTCGGGCCTGAGTTTCTTGACCGCGTCAAGAACGTCCGGGAGCGGCTCAAGACCGTCCGGCGGTTTATCGTCGAAGGGGAGGTCTGTCCGGAGGGGATGACTCCGTTCTCCGAGATCGAGCGCTCCACCGACACGTCAGAGTGCATCGTCGATATGCAGGACGGTGATGACCTGGCGGTTATGTTCACATCCGGTACGACCGGGAATGCCAAACCGGTGATCCACACGCACGGAAGCATGCGCGCGACCGCCGTCGGAAACGGCTTGAGCCTTCCGCTGACGGTGGACGACAATTACCTGATCGTGCTTCCACTCTATCATTCGGGAAGCCTGTTCATGTGGTTTTCCTATTATGTGGTGGGCGCGACCGGGACCATCATACGCGAATACCGGGATCCCAAATGGCTCCTGGAGGCCATCGAGGAAGAGAAGGCAAACGCCTTCCTGGCGGTGGTCCCGATGTGTGTCGACCTGATCAACCAGATCGAGGCCGGGAAGATCGATCCGCGGCAGTTCGACCTCTCTTCCTGGAAATATCTGACGACCGGCGCTCAGCCCGTGCCGCCCCATATTTTCAGCCGATTGCTGGAACTCTTGCCCTGCAACGTGATCCACACCTATGGGACAACGGAGGCGGGCGGCGGTGCGACCTGGTGCATCTATGACGCCGATATCCTGCGCAAGCCCGGCTCGATCGGGAGGCCCGACTTCGGGGTCGAAGGACGCATCGTCGACGAGGCGGGGAAGGACGTCGCTCCGGGTCGGGTTGGGGAAATTGCGATCCGGACGCCGCGGCTCATGAAGGGATACTGCAGGAATGCGGATCTCACGCGGCAGAGTATCCGCGACGGTTTTTTTTATACAGGGGACCTTGCCCGGATGGACGAAGAGGGGTATTACTATATCGTCGATCGGAAAAAGGACATGATCACCAGCGGCGGGGAAAACATCTATCCGGTGGAGATCGAAGAGGTCCTGCACGAGCATCCGGACGTCGATGACGTGGCGGTGATTGGTTATCCGGACGAGCGGTTCGTCGAGATCGTCATGGCCGTGGTTCAGCTGAAAGAGGGGAGGATGGTCGGCGCAGAGGAGATCATCGCCTTCTGCAAGTCGAGGCTGGCAATCTACAAAGTGCCGCGAAAGGTGGCCTTCGACCAGGTTCCCCGGAACCCGACTGGCAAACTCCTGAAAACGGTTCTCAGGGAGAAGTACTCTGGTGCGAAGGAAGCGTTCAAAATGGATTGACGAAAGGGGGAACATGTATGGATGACCTTAGAATCGCCGTAGTGGGTATCGGGGCGACGGGCGCCGTTCTGGCGGCGGCCCTGCTCAGCCGGGATCCAAATACGATTCTGGTGGATCCCAGGCCTGGATTGAGGGAGGAATTGGAAAAAGGCGGCATCCGTATTACGGGGCAGCTCGATTATCAGGTCCCTGTCCGCCGATTTTTCGACCGCATCGAAAAGTGCAGGGAGCACCGCCCGAACTGCATCTTCGTCGCCACCAAGACCTTTCATCTCCCGCAGGTCCTGGAGGAGTTGAAGGGCGTGTTCCAGGAGGGGACCAGGATCGTCAGCACGCACAATGGTTTGGGGACCGAGGACCTCATCGCCGAGGCCTTCGGCCCCGAGGCGGCCTTCCGGATGTCCCTCAATTTCGGGGTCGCCCTGAAGGGTCCGACCGCGGTCGAAACGGCCTTTTTCAACCGTCCGAACCACCTGGGGGCCCTCGTCCCCGAAAATCGGGGCTTCGGCCAGCGCCTGGCGGAGCACCTCTCCGCCGGCGGACTCGATACGGAGTGCGTCGACGACATCAAGCTCTTCGTGTGGAAGAAGATGATCATGAAGTGCACCATGGCCTCCATCTGCGCCGTGACGGACCGGACCATCAAGGACGCCCTCGAATTCCCCCCCACCCGAGAGATCGCCGAATGTTGCTTTCAGGAGGTCCTGGCCGTCGCCAAGGCCAAGGGCTACGATCTCGGGGAGGACTATCTGACCCAGGCTCTGGGGTATCTCGAAAAGGTGGGGGTGCATAAGGATTCCATGTGCGTCGACATCGCCAACAAGACCCGGACCGAGATCGACTTCCTGGGCGGGAAGGTCGTCGAATACGGGAAGGAGACCGGCGTTCCCACACCGTGTTACGCGACGATGGCAAACCTCGTCAGGGCCATGGAGGACCGTTACCTGCGGCGTTGAACCGCCGGGGCATCGAAGATCTGGAAGCGCCGGTGCCGCCGCTCGACACCTTGTTGTCTCCCGGGCGGCGGTCCGCCCTTAGAGAAAACCGTTTTGAGGTTTCGGTGGAAGGGACGTTGATTATGAGCCGAAGCAGTTGGATCCACGTGGGCGACATCCTCCGGATGAACGCGCTCCGGGATCCCGGTAAACTGGGATGGCAGGACAAGGCGAGGGAGTTCACGTTCGCGGCCTGGAATGACCGCGCCTGCCGCTTCGCCGACGGCCTGAAGCGTCTGGGCGTCGGGTACAAGGACGCCTTCGGCGTCATCGCCTACAACCGCGGGGAATGGATGGACATCTACGCCGGGTGCGCCAAGGGCGGCCAGGTGGTGGTGCCGCTCATGTTCCGGCTGGCCGCGCCGGAGATCGAGTACATCGTCAACCACGCGGAGTGCCGCGGGCTGGTGGTCGAAGCGCCTTTCGTCGCGCTGATCGACGGCATCCGGGACCGGCTGAAGATTCCGCAGGGGGCCTTCGTCTATCTGGGTGAGGACCCCGTGCCCGACGGGTACGTCGGCTACGAGGAACTCCTGGCCGGTGCATCGCCGGAGGAGCCGGGCCGGCGCGTATCCGGGGACGATGTCTGGAATGTCATGTACACATCGGGGACGACCGGCCGGCCGAAGGGTGTGGTCCGCACCCATGAGAGCCACATCGCCCATTATCTCCTCAGCAACATCAACATGGGGGTGCGTCCGACCGACAAGGCGATGCTCGTGATGCCCATGTGCCACGTCAATTCGATCCAGTACTCCTTTCCCTATACCCTCGTGACCGCGCCCGTGTTCATCTACAACAGGGCCAGCTTCATTCCGGAAGACCTCCTGACGACGATCGCCCGATACCGGATCACCTACACCTCGCTCGTCCCCACCCACTACCAGATGATCCTGAGCCTGCCGGAAGAGACGCGGAGGGGCAAAGACGTCTCCTCGATCCGGCAGCTGCTCATTTCTTCCGCGCCGGCCTCGAAAGAGCTTAAGCTCGCCATCATGGACTACTTCCGGAACGCGGAGTTGTGGGAGGCCTATGGAAGTACGGAAGGCGGGCTGGGGACCTTGCTTCGGCCGGAGGACCAGTTCCGGAAACTCGGTTCGATCGGCAAAGAGGTCTTCGGGAGCGACCGCATCAGACTGCTCGACGAGAATCGGAACGAGGTCCCGGAGGGGGAGGTCGGCGAGCTGTTCTACCGGGCGCCCTGCGTCTTCAAGGAATACCTGAAGGACCCGGAGAAGACCAGGGAGGTCTTCGAGGGAGAGTGGTTCTCCGCAGGGGACATGGCGCGGCGGGATGAGGACGGCTATTACACCCTGGTGGACCGGAAGGCGAACATGATCATCACGGGGGGTGAAAATGTCTATCCATCCGAGGTGGAGGTCGTCCTCAAGGGGCATCCTGCGGTGCGGGAGGCCGCCGTGGTCGGGGTGCCCGACGAGAAGTGGGGCGAAGCCATCAAGGCTGTCGTCGTGCTGCGGGAAGGCCATTGGCCGAGCCCGGCTTTGGCGCAGGAATTGATGGATTTCACCCGGGGGCGGATCGCCGGCTACAAGCGGCCCAAGAGCATCGACTTCATCGGGGAGGAGGAGATGCCCCGGACCGCGACGGGAAAGATCCTCCATCGGATGCTGAAGAAGCGCTATCGAGGTTTGTGAATGGCTGCGGAAACGGACAAAGTATTCGGATCGCTCGAAAAGGCCATTCGAATCCTGTGCCTCTTCGATGCGGAGACCCGCGAACGCTCCGCACAGGAGATCTCGAACAGCCTGAACATCCCGTTGAGCACCACCTACAACTACCTGAAGGTTTTCCTCCGCAACGACATCCTCAGCAGAGACGAAAACAGCAGCAAATTCCGTCTCGGGTGGAAGATATTCAAGCTCGGGGTCCTGGCGGCGGCGAACGTCTCTTTGCTGGAGATCGCCGCGCCCTATCTTGTCTCGATCGCCCGGCGGACGCAGGAAACCGTCGTTTTGGCCTTGATCGACGGCCTCGATCTACTCTGTGTGGACACGATCGAAAGCACACGGCCGGTCAAACTGACGATGAAAAGGGGCGCCAGGCTCCCGATGCATGCCGGAGCCCCGGGGAAGGTGCTGCTGGCCTACAATGAGCGGAGTTTCCTGGACGAGGTGATCCGGTCGAGAGGGCTCCCGAAAGTGAACCGGAACACCATCACGGACCCGAAGGCACTCGCGCGCGAACTCGAGGCCATCCGGGAACAGGGGTACAGCCAGAGCGATTCGGAGGTCGATTCGGGGGCCGCGGCCCTGGCGGTTCCCATCCTCGACCACACGGGACGGGCCGTCGCCGTTGTCTCGTTGATCGGGTCTGTGGAGGCTATCCTGGGGGGGCATCGGGAGGGGCTGGTCGATGTCTTGAAAGAGGCCTCAGAAGGGATTTCAGAAAAGCTGGGCTGGGTCCGTCCGGCGAGTCTCATCAAGCAAGGGCCGGTGTCTGTCGAAAAATGAGGAGGCTCCCCTGTCCGTCTTTCGATGGGCGAGCAAACGACTAGGCCTAAACCGCGGACCGGCAAGGGTGAGGATTGCCGGCCGCGGTTTTTCGGGGGTTGAGAGAAGGCGGTTCGATTCTGCAGCGGTGCTACTTTTCCTTTTCCTTTTCCTGTTCGAGGACCCTCCCCGGGAAGCGGATCAATTCCTTGATCCTGGCCGAGCGGATCTTCTGTTCGTGGGCGTCTTTCTTCTCGAAGGCCTGCGCCATCTTGAGCATCAATTCTTCCAGCTTCACCGGCTTCAGCAGGTAGTCGAAGGCCCCGAGCTTCATCCCCTCGATGCTTGTTTCGACCGACCCGTGTCCGGTGAGAAGGATGACCTCGGCCAGAGGCTGGATCTTCCTCATCTCCCGCAGGGCCTGGATGCCGTCCATACCGCCCGGCATCTTGATGTCGAGAATCACGACGTCGAAGAGCTTCTTTTTCATGACGTCGAGCGCTTCCTCTCCGCTCTGGACACCGGTCGTGTCGATCTGGCGTTTGTTCAGGCGGTTGACCAGGGTTTCCAGAAAATCCGTTTCGTCATCTACTACCAGCACTCTGAAACTGTCCATAATGACCTCCTTGGGCTGAAGCAATGTCGTGGCAAAAACCGTGTAATGGATGAAACCTCGGCAACCCCGGCAGTCTGCGTCCGTGCGCGGCCCGGGCATCGGTTCCCGGCTGCGGGGGAATGTCGGCACCCTCGGTTGGAAACGTCCCGGCGTGGGACGGTCCTTTCCGGATCGGAATTCTGGCCGTCCTGCGGTTGTTCTTCCCGGAATAGAATTCTGGTGGTGCTGCTTCATCCTTTTCCTGTGGATACCCGTGCAGTTTCCATCCGGAAATGGTCTTTTTGGCCGATCTCGGCGTCAATCTGCAGGTTTGCTTGTGCGGCGACCTGCAGGTCGCCTCCACGTAAACGCTTGATTTCCTTGATATTGTCCAAAAATCTTCCTTTCAGGGTTGGAAACGGAGTTCTACCCGCAAATCATTTCCGGATGGATACCAGTGTAGCTTTGCCGGATGAAAACGGAAGCAAAATGTGTCGCGGCCACGCGCTACGCTTCCCTACGTCCGGTTTTTTATTTCTTTTCGGGCAGAACCACCGGCAGACGGACCGTGAAGACGCTGCCTTTACCGACGGTGCTCTGCAGTTTGATGGTGCCGCCGAGTTTTTCGACGATCCCGTAGCTGACCCAGAGCCCGAGTCCTGTGCCCTTTCCGGTGTCTTTCGTCGTGAAGAAGGGGTCGAAGACCCGTTTCTGAATCTCCTCCGGCATCCCCGGTCCGTTGTCGGCCACCTTGACGTGGATTTCGGAGCCGAGCTGCCGGCTCTTGACCTCGATGTGCCCCTCCTTGCCGATGGCGTCGATCGCATTCGAGATGAGGTTCAGGAAGACCTGCTGCAGCTGAGACTGATCGTTGGCGATGATCGGCAGATTCGGGGAAAAATCGGTTGCAATCTCTATATTGTTGATCCGCGCATAATTTTCCAGCAGGGCGATCGTCTGCCGCAGGGTCTCGTTGACGTCCACGTCTTCGAGCCGCGGCTCCATACGCCGCGCATACCCCAGCATGTTGTGGACGACCTTGCGGGCCCGCTCGACGTGCTCCTCGATCTTCCGGATGGAGTTTTTGAACTCCTCCGCATTGGCGCTGTCCTTGAAGGATTCCTCCTCCAGCAGGTCTTCCATCCACCCGGTTTTCTGCAGGATGACGGCCAGGGGGTTGTTGATCTCGTGGGCCACCCCGGCGGCCATCTTGCCGAGCGCCGCCAGTTTGTCCGATTGCACCAGCTGCGCGTTCAACTCGTTCATCCGCTTGTCAGCCTCTTGCAGCCGCTTGATGCTCATTTTGGTGGTGAAGATGGTGGTGAGGACGATGGCGAGCACGCCGCACAGGATGATCAGGATCTCGACGTTGCGGGCGGCGAAGAGCCCTCCCATCTCCTCCGCGACCTCCTGGGTGATGACCAGGAGCCACTGATCCTTTTTGAGCCATCGCCCGGCGTAAAGGTTCTTCCTCCCGTCCGCGTCGGTCTCCTCGAACAGGGTGGTGCCCCCGCCGAACTTGGCCTGATCGATCCCGGACTGGCCGAGGGTCTTGCCTTTCAGGCGGGGTTGGGTTTGATAGAGGCCGTCCCGGTTCAGAATGAACGCGTCCCCGGTCTTTCCGACCTGGGCGGCCCGGACGATGCCGCCGAAGACATCCGGATCGATCGTGGCCCTCAGGATCCAGCTGTTCTGATCCTCTTGACGCCGCACGGCGATGATGAAGTGGGGCAGTTGGCGGTATCCCAGATAGACATCGCTGATGTAGATCCCCTTGCGCATGACCTCGCCGAACCAGGGCTGCTGGTAATAGTTCAGCCCTTCCAGGTTGTAGGGCCCGATGTAGGTGCGGTGGGTCCCGGCGTTGTCGATGACCCCCAGGTCGACGAAGGCGCCGGCGCGCTGGTTCATGACCTGGAAGATATTGGCAAGGGCCTTTTGTTCGAGCATCTCCTGGAAGTGATGCGTGTCGGCCATGGCGGCGAGGATCGCCGTCCGCTCCTTCAGGAAGAGATCGACGGCCTCGGCCTGGGCGTTGGCGCGGTAGCGCATCTGCTCGGCGATCTTGTCGTGGTAGAGCCGCGCGAACTGATGGTATATAGTTGCGCCCAGGAGGATCAGGGGCGCGAACGAGACGAACAGCGTCACGGCGATGATCTTTTTCTGGAGACTTGTGTACAATCGGGTTTTCATCGTGGCTTCCCTGGAGGGCGGACGGTCCGGGGGGCCCTTCGCGCCCGCCTTTCACTCGTTCACTAACTCGTTTCCATCCGGAAATGGTCTTTTTGGCCGATCTCGGCGTCAATCTGCAGGTTTGTTTGTGCGGCGACCTGCAGGTCGCCTCCGCGCAAACGCTTGATTTTATTGATATCGGTTAAAAATCCTCATTTCCGGGTTGGAAACTGGGTTCTATTGGGAAATCATTTCCAGATGGATAACTAACTCAGGACCGGCCAGTCGAGAAACCTCCAGTATCCCAGGATGGACCAGAACCAGAGCACGAGCCAGGCGATGATCGTTACCGGCAGCCCGTATTTGACGAAGTCCAGAACGCTCAGGAGGCGCTCCCCGGTCTCCGGGTCTTTGCCCATGCCGAAGGCGATGGCGTTGTTCGGGGTGCCCACCACGAGGAAGTTGGCGAAGGAGGACGAGAAGGCGCAGGCGAGCCCGATCTTCCAGACATGGACGTCCGCCAGGGCGCTCATGGGCAGCACGATCGGGCCGAGGGCGGCCACCGTCGCGCCGTCCGACATGAAGTTCGTCATCGTGCCGGTCAGGACGCTGACCCCGATGGCGAGCATGTCGCCCTGGGCCAGGACCTTCGGCAGGGCGTCCACGAAGGTGTTGGCCAGCCAGAGGCCGGCGCCGGTGAACTTGAGGCCGGCCCCCATGGCGGTGGCGGCCGCGTACAGACCCACCACGTCGAGCGCGACGCCCTCCTGGATGTCGTCCCAGGTGATGATGCGTGCAAGGAAGAGGGCGATGACGGCGTACATCGTGGGGCCGCCGAGTCCGGCGTGTTCTCCCAGGATGATCCACGCGGCGACCAGACAGACGAGGATCACCGCCATGATGGCCTCTTTGCCGCCGAACTTGGGCATGCGGGCCGCCTCGGCCTTGACGACCTCGGCCGGGTTGATGTCCTTCACCTTGAAGCGCGCCTTGCAGACGATGTACATGTACGCGCCGATCAGCACACCGCAGACGGGTACGAAGGGCATGCCGTATTTCATCCACTCGAGGAAGCTGATGCCCGTTCCGAAGTCCATCAGATACCCGGCCATGATGGCGTTTCGGCCGCCTGCCGCGGGGGAGCCCGGCCCTCCGTGGTTCGCGGCGAAGCAGATCCCGAGCAGCAGGAAGACGGCCAGGGCCCGATCCTTTTCCACGCCGTACATCCTGCAGGTGACCTTGTAAACGCCCATCAGGACGGGGATCAGCAGGGCGACCAGGGCGTGCTCCGACAGGAAACTGGCGCAGACGGCGATCGTGGGCATAAAGATGAAGGCGAACGCCTTGGCGCTCTTGATGCGGCTCAGGATGATCAGCCCGATGCGCTTGTCGAGACCGGTCTTGGCGACGCCGACCGCGACGACGAGAATGCCGAAGATGAAGAAGACCGCGTCGGACATGTAGGCCTTCGAGATGTCATTGATGGGGAGGATGGCGAAGAGATAGAGCAGGACGGCTACGAGGAGATCCGTGGCGCCGAGCGACAAAGCCTCCGTCGCCCAGAGAAAGACGCAGACGAAAAAGATCAGCAGCATGATCTTCAACATCTGAGCGGTCTGCTCCGGCGTCATGAGGCCCTTTTCCTTGTGGGCCCCTTCTTCGCCGGATTTCTGAGCCTCAGCACCGTCATGGGCGGCATCGGCCGCCCGCTTGGCTTCTTTGAAGGCCTCCGGGCTGAGCTTCTTGTTGACGGCATCCGTGATGCTCTGGCAGTCGGCCGGCAGTTTGTACCCCGCAGGATTCTCAGTTCCCACGAGCTTGACCATGCTTTGAGGCGGGGGCAGGATGTACAAACCGACGAAAACGATCAGCGCAGCCAGAAGCAGGATCGGTTTGTATCCCGGGCGGCTGGCCCACAAGCTCTGATCGGGGTTTGAGTCCGCACTCGCTTTGACATGTGACATAGGATCCTCCTTTGGTGTGACAGCGGTATCTCTCTTTCAGGTTCATTCAGACGGCGTCTTCGATCCGGGCCGAATCCCGGGCTCCGAAAGCACTCACTCCCCTTCAGCGGCGTTTCCCGGGGCCGATCACCTTCCTGATCGGAAGCCTCCGAGGCCTTGCCGGTGGCAGGCAGCCTTCCCCGGACTTCTCTTCACTGCGCCTGGCCCCATTCAAGAAGCCCGCACAACCGGCCGGTCTGACGCGGGTGCGACGAGTCCCCGGCAGGCCTGCCGGCCCTGGTGCCTGCAGCGACACGTGAATGGTTCGGTGGTTGGCACCCATTTGGGGTCTATCAAGCTTTGTGCCAAAAGCGGGCGGACGTCGCTGAGGGCCCAAAGGGCTGAAAGGATTGGAAGGTGAAGTCACGCGGCGAAAGGCTGAACCAGGCGGTAGGCCGGGTCTTTGTCGGCATTTTTTACAAGGTGTAAAAGAGAAAGGGGCCCGGCCAAACGACGAAAACGGCCTGCGGATGGCCGAAGCTGAGGGCCGGGCGGCCGAGGCGGGTTTTCAACCTTGTTCGGCGGGGTTGGTGCGGCGTGGATTCATCCGGGCGGAGTAGGCCTCTCTGATCTTTTCGAGAAGTTCGTCCAGTTCGCAGGGTTTGGTGAGGTAGTCGAAGGCCCCCAGGTCGATCCCCTCCCTGGCGGCCTCCGCCGAACCGTGACCCGTCAGCATGATGACAGCGAGATCCGGGTCCATCTTCTTGAAGATCTTCAGGACCTCGAGTCCGTCCATGTCTTCCATCTTCAGATCCAGCACGGCGACGTCGAAATCCTGGCCGCGCAGGGCCTGGATGGCCTCCGAACCGCTCAAGGCCTTGGTGACCGCGATCTTGCGCTTGCCGAGGCGATTGGCAAGCACGTTCACATAGCCCACCTCGTCGTCGATGAGCAAAAGACGGATCCGATCTTCCCCCGCGTGTTTGTTCGTCGGCATGAATCTCTCCTGGAAAAGACCGTTTCGGGGCGACGACCGAAAACGGATGAATGATCAAGGTGACGCCAGGATGCCCGATCCTGAGCCGGAGCGTTTCCGGAGGCCGCGCAGCGGAGCGGGGATTCCTTTCCCGTCTTCCTCGACGAAATCCTTGGATCAGGACCCGAAGGCGCCGCACTGGAGGCGGGCCTCGCGGGCGGGCGTTCCCGAGGCCGAAGGGGCGGCCCTTTGCCGGTCTCGGGCCGTTACCTGGATTTCCCGAGGCAGGTCTCGGAGGCCCGTTTCCACGAGGGCGGGAGGGGCGTCGAGGTTGGCGGAACCGGGCTCGGTCAAGCCCCCTAAATCCGCCGGGTCGTAATCTCCTTCATCCTGGCTTCGACAATCTTCTCTTCGTGTTCGCGTTTCTTGGCTGCGGCCTCCTGGACCTTTTTGAGCAGCAGATCCATGTCGCAGGGTTTCATCAGGTAGTCGTAGGCACCGAGCTTCATGCCCTCGATGGCCGTTTCAACCGTAGCGTGGCCGGTCAACATGATCACTTCGACCAGGGGGTACTGCCGTTTGATCTCGCGCAGGGTGTCGATGCCGTCCATTCCCGGCATCTTGACGTCCAGGATGATGACCTCCGTCTGCGGCTTGTTTTCGAGAAGCTTCAGCGCCTCATCGCCGCTGAAGGCCGAGTCGACCTCCAGTTCGCGCTTCGTGAGCCTCTTCGTCATGGTTTCCACGAAGGGTACCTCGTCATCGACGAGCATGATATGGGCCAAACTCATGGTGTTCTCCTTTCTGGTTCAGTCCGAGGGTCCAAGCGGTGCATTGCCGGTTGGTTTTTCGCCCGGCGCGGTATCCGTTTCAGCGGTCTTGACGGGTGCGAAGGGCAGGATGACCTTGAAGGTTGTGCCGACGTCCAGCTCGCTGCGCACCTCGATTTCTCCCCCAAGCTTCTTGACGATCCCGTAGCAGATGGCGAGTCCGAGTCCGGTTCCCTTCCCGACGGGTTTGGTGGTGAAAAAGGGATTGAAGATCCGGCCCAGGTTGGCCTGAGGGATGCCGGGGCCGGTGTCCGAGATCTCCACGACAATGGTGTGGTCAGACTGCTTGGTGCCGATCTCGAGCGATCCTCCGCGCTTTTCCATGGCATCGATCGCGTTGTTGATCAGATTCAGAAACACCTGCTGCAGCTCCGACTGGGACACCCTCAGGAGCGGGAGATCTTCCTGAAAAGCCGTCAGTATCTCGATGTTGCTGAATTTGGCGCGCTGCTTCGAGAGGGCGACCAGTTCTTCCATCAGTTCGTTGATCTGCACCTCCTGGATCCTCGGGTCGGTCTTGCGGGCGAAACTCAGGAGTTTGTGGGTGATCTCCTTACATCGTCTTCCCTGCGTGCGGATCTGCTCCAAAGCCCGTTTGAACTCCTGAAGGTTTTCACTGTCCTTGAATTCCTCTTCAGCGAGCAGATCCCCGATCCAGCCCGCTTCCTCGACCATGATCGCCACGGGATTATTGATTTCGTGGGCGATCCCTGCTGCAAGTTCGCCGACAGAAGCCAGTTTGCCCGTTTCGACCACCTGTTCGTTCATCATCCGCTTTTCCTGGTCGGAACGGTAGATCCTGTTGACCATCCGCCGCGAGACCATGACGCCGGTGGTGACGATCAGGAGCACGCTGAGAAGGATGAAAACCAGACTGACCTTGAGGGCGTTGTTGAAATCAGCGAAGGCGTCGGCGGCCTTTTGACGGTAGACGAGCCACCAGTCGCCGTTCTTGAGAAAAACGGAGACGTAGATCGCCTGCTCTCCGGCCTCGTCCCGGGTCTTGACGATCTGGACCTCCCGGCCGTTGGACTGCTGCTGTGCAAGCAGTTTGAGATAGGGACCGGTCTCCAGGCTCACGTCCAGAAAGGGCTTGGTCTGGAAAGCCCCCAGCCGGTTCAGGATGAAGGCGAACCCCGTTTCTCCGATCCGGATCTTTTCGACCAGGTCGTTGAAGGCGACAAAGTCGATGGTGGCCCTGAGGATCCAAGGCCGGGCGTTGGAATTCTCCTTGACGGCGATGATGAAGTGCGGGAGGAGCCGCAGACCCAGAAACACGTCGCTGACGTAGAACTCTTCCCGCATGACCCTTTCGAACCAGTCCGCCGTGGAATAGAGGGCCTTCGTCAGTCTGAAAGGACCGGCATAGGCGCGTTGAACGCCTTCGGCGTCGATGACGCCGAGGTCCACGAACATGGGGCCGAAGGTGCCTTGAAGGACTGCCAGTTGGTTTTCCAGGAACGACTGATCTTCGAATTCCTCCAGGGTGAAGTTCTGCGCCAGGAACCTGATCTCCCCGAGCTTTTCGGTCAGGAAGGCGTCGATGTTCTGCTTGTGTTTGCGCACCAGGGTGGTCAAGTGGGCATTGACCTTTTCCTCGTAGGATTGATGGAAATGGTAGAGGATGAAGCCGCTGACCAGGAACATCGGCGTCAGGGAGACGATCAGTACGGCCAGCAGCATATTTCGGGACAGGGAACGGTAATAACCGCTCCGGCCCTCATTTTTTCGCTCCATCGTAGGTTCGTCTCCCTGCCATCCATCCGGAAATGATTGTTCGGTGCAGCCGCGTTTCCGATCCACAGATCGGGTGAAAAATTCTGCGGCCCGGATGGAAGCGCCTTACGGTCCATCCGGAAATGATCTGCAGCAGCAACCGAAATTTCCAATGCGGAAATGAGGATCTTTCTTCACACGCTGCGCGTGCTCAGCCCCACCGCTTCACGCCGGGTCCCGGCTTGGCCGATATCAAGGAAATCAAGCGCTTGCGCGGAGGCGACCTGGTGGTCGCCGCACAAGCAAACGTGCAGATTGACGCCGAGATTGGCCAAAAAGACCATTTCCGAATAAA
>NZ_AULM01000046.1 GCF_000422285.1 Desulfatiglans anilini DSM 4660 | reverse complement strand
GAAAAAGTTGAAAGAACCCGTCAAGTTCCTTTTGTAAGGAGCAGCGGACGAAATTCATGAGGAAAAGTATTACAGTGCTGAAGGGGAGTTTACGATTGCGGGAAAAATATTTTTCAGACAAACGATGTTGGTGAAAAAATTCAGGGGAATGAAGATATTTATTGAGAAATCCGACAAGTTTGGCACAAATTCTGGAAAGCACCTTCTGTGCCAACCGCAGTGTTTTCATCGAATTTTTCTGTAAACATATGTCGCCTCCTTGAAAAGTAATATTTGACTCCTTTTCTACTGAGGGGATAATAGTATAACTTATTATATTTGCAAGCAAAAACATCGGCAGCGTTCTCTTAAGTCAATGACATTGATTCAGAGCTGGTCTCCCACATGGATTCAGACCGGGGCGTTCACGTCATCTTTGGCGGGAAACAGCTCAACAAATGCTCCCGGTTTCTGCTGGTAGCGAATGCCGGTATCCTGTAAAAATGTGATTGTTCCTCTACGGGGTTTTCTCGCACTGCTCCGCCGGGCAAGTTACATCCGTTTTTGTGGCGTAACTAACCGATAAAATGATATTTAAAGCGGATTTTGTCAGCTGTTTTGTAGCTCTTTGGAAGGGTGGACTTCCTTTTGCAAGGACTCGATCTCCCTTCGAAGGGCTTCGTACTCGCGCAGCTTGCGTTTCAAAAAGGCTGCGGCCAGACGCAGCTTTTCTTCGAGGCCGGCAGGGGTCAGTTTATAGATATAAGCTACTTTGGCCTTTGCGTTTTTGAAGCGCTGGGCTCTTACCATGCCCTTTTGAATCAACGCCCTGACGCAGTAGTTCGTCTTGCCTATACTGATACCTGCCAGCCGCGACATCTCCCGTTGGGTCAAACTACGGTCGGCCTCGGCGATGATCCGAAGCAGCCGAAGGTGAATTTCCTGCTCATAGGCGCCCGGGAGGTATTTGTTCATGGTGAGAATTTATTGCCATGGACAGGGCGGAAATGTCAAGTTTAAAAGGCTGCCGGGGTGGGTTAAAGGCGGGGTGGTTTTCTGCGGCAAGGTGAAAAAGGAGTGGTGTCACTATACGCTCGACAACGAACCATATCCGGATCTATATTTTGACTTTCCAGTGCGTTAGGGCGGCGGATGGTGAAGTTTTTCCGGTTTCTCTTCGAAGGGGGTGACCCATGGCCAATAAAGCGCTTCTCGTTGGTGTGAATCGGTACAGGCTTCCCGGTGCGGATCTTCAAGGGTGCGTCAACGATGTGACCAATGTCCGGGATGTCCTGCTCAAGTACTTCGGCTTCACGGTGAAGCAGATCCGCGTGCTGGTGGACGCGCGGGCGACCAAGGCGGCGGTCTTCAAACGGCTTGAATGGCTGGTCAAAGGGGCCAAGGAGGGGGACAGGCTGCTCTTTCACTTCTCGGGGCACGGGTCGCAGATCCGGGATCGAAGCGGAGACGAGCTGAAGGACCGGCTGGACGAGATCCTCTGTCCGCACGACATGGACTGGGACGGCACCTACATCATCGACGACGAACTGAAGACCTTTTTCGGGAAGGTGCCGACGGGGGTTCGGCTGGATGTCTTGCTGGACTGCTGTCATTCGGGGACCGGCACGCGGGAGGCCTTTGCGATGGCAGCGCTTCCCGAGGAGCGGGCTTTCCGGCCGCGGTTCCTGCCGCCGCCGATCGACATCCTGTGCCGTCAGATGGACGAAGAGGAAGACCTCAAGGTCAAGCGCTTGTTGAAGGCGACGAACCCTGCCAATCATGCCCTGTTTGCCGGGTGCCGGGACAATCAGACCTCGGCCGACGCCTACATCGGGGGATCCTACAACGGCGCGTTCACGTATTATTTCTGCAAGCACCTGCGCGACACGCAGGGCAATCTTGCAAGGTCCGAGCTGATGAAGCGGCTGCGGGCCTCGTTGAAGTTCGAGGGGTACAGCCAGGTCCCGCAGTTGGAGTGCCAGGCGGCGCGGCGCAAGAAGCGGCTGCTCGACTGAAGGGAAAGAGACATTGGGGGCACTGGATGAAAAATGGGCGCAGGGTCGAATCTGCGCCCATTTTTGTGGGGAGGGGCGGAACGGTTCAAGGCGCGGGAAGGGAGTGGGGCCGGATCGGCCCGGATAGATGAACGTCAAGCCAAAAGACTGATCGCACTGCCGCCGGCGGGGAAACGGGTTCTTCGGAGCGGCATTTTTGGGATGTTCCGGATGAAGGGACAAGAGGGTTCCATCGGTTCACCCCGTCTGCGGGAGGGATGATGACACAGGATCAGGTTGTGATCGTTGGGCTCATCGGTGCGACGATGGCGATGTTTCTGTGGGGGCGCTGGCGGCACGATATGGTTGCCCTGGGGGCCTTGATCGCCTGTGTCGTCTTGGGGCTGGTGGAGCCTCAGGCGGTCTTTTGCGGGTTCGGGCATCCGGCGGTGATCACCGTGGCCTGTGTGTTGATTTTGAGCTACGGGCTCCAGACGACGGGGGCGGTCGATGCGCTGGCGCAAAGGATCCTTCCGAAGCGGGCGGGTCCGACGTTGAGCATCGTGGCGCTGACGGGCCTCGCGGCGGTGTTGTCCGGCTTCATGAACAATGTCGGGGCGCTGGCGCTCCTGATGCCGGTGGCGATACAGATGTCGGGCAAGCAGGGGCTGCCGCCGGGAAAGCTCCTGATGCCGCTTGCCTTCGGCTCGATCCTGGGGGGGACGACGACGCTGATCGGCACGCCGCCCAATTTGATCGTCTCGGGGTTCCGGGCGGAGTCGGGGGCGGAGGGGTTCGCCATGTTCGACTTCAGCCCGGTGGGGCTGGTGATTACCGTCGTGGGGGTCCTTTTCGTGGGGCTGATCGGGTGGCGGCTGGTTCCCATGAGAAAACAGTCGGATGCCGAGGGGTTCGACACCGGCACGTATCTGAGCGAGGTCCGCATCCTCGAAGACAGCAAGGCGGTCGGGAGGACCCTGCGGGAGGTGGAGCATGACCTTGACGAGGCCGATGCCCAGATCGTCGGGATGGTGCGGCATGATCTGCATTTGTCTGCACCGAATCCCGGACGCATCCTGCGGGCGGGCGATATCCTCATCATCGAGGCGGAGCCCGAATCGCTTGCGTCGGCTCTGTCGAGCCTGGGCCTCAAACTCGAAGAAGAGGTGCCGGTGGACCGGAAGGACGAGCCGTCCGAGGGTGAGGCGGACCAGGCGGAGAAGGGAACGGGGGGCGAAGAAGGGTCTGCGGAGGAGAGCAAGGGGCGCAAGGCGGAATCGGGCGAGGTCGTCATCCGGGAGCTGGTGGCCATGCCGAGAGGGGTCCTGGTCGGACGCTCCGCGACCGACATCGATCTCCGGAGCCGCTATGGCATCAACCTGCTGGCGGTCTCGCGTCATGGCAGGCGTTCGGTCAAACGCCTGCGGTCCACCGCGGTCCAGGCCGGGGATGTCCTCCTCGTGCAGGGGACGCCGGCGGCTTTGTCGGGGTTTGCAGCCGAGTTCGGGTGTCTGCCGCTCGCCGTGCGGGAGATCCGGGTCCCCCGGAAGGGGCAGGCCCTGACAGCCACCCTCGTGATGGCGGCTGCGATCGGGGTTGCCGCTCTCGGGTTGCTGCCTGCGGCGGTCTCATTCGCCGCCGGGGCGCTGGCCTTCGTCGCGATCGGGGTGATTCCGGTCCGCTCCATTTACGACGCGGTGGATTGGCCCGTGGTCGTCCTGCTCGGGGCGATGCTGCCGGTCGCCGATGCCATGAAGTCGACGGGTGCGGCCGATATGATCGCGCGCTTCCTCCTCGAATATGTCGCGCAAGGCGAGGCGGTGGTCGGTTTGGCCGTTATCCTGATGGCGACCATGGTCCTGACGGATTTCATGAACAATGCGGCAACGGCGGCCGTCATGTGCCCGATAGCGATCGGCACGGCGGCCCAGCTCGGGGTGAACGCCGACAGCTTCCTGATGGCGGTTGCCATCGGGGCGTCCTGCGCGTTCCTGACGCCCGTCGGACATCAGAACAACACGCTGATTCTGGGTCCGGGGGGTTTCGGGTTCGGGGATTACTGGCGGATGGGGCTGCCGACCGATATCCTGGTGGTCTGCATCGGCGTGCCGATGCTCCTGTGGGTTTGGCCCCTTTGACAGGGTGGAAGCCTTTATACACGGTGTCGAATGCGAGTGTGCAGCGGGATGTCTTGGCGGATTACTGCCATTCGGGGATCGACACGCAAGAGGCCTTTGAGAGCGGCGGCTCGAAAGGCTATTTGCCCTCGGGCGGCGGGCAGGAGTCGGGGGTGCTGTCGGTTTGGAGGAGAATGGTGAAATTGGACAGGCTCCGAAAGAGGTAGCGGCGACGAAGCCTGGAGACGATATCGGCTGAGCAAGTGATCTTAAAGCTTTTTCGCGAGAGGCACCGCCTCCTTCCCCTGCGCGAGGAGCGCAAAATAAATTTACCCCACTCAAAAGACTTGTCTAGTCGATCATTCGGACGGGCAACCACATATTCTCTCTCCCACCATCAGATCATCCAGAGCCATTAATTGGTGTCCATCCGGAAATGATTTCCCGGTAGAACCGAGTTTCCAATCCGGAAATGAGGATTTTTGCCAATATCAAGGAAATCAAGCGCTTGTGCGGAGGCGACCTGTAGGTGCCCGCACAAGCAAACGTGCAGATTGACGCCGAGATTGGCCAAAAAGACCATTTCCGGATGGACACTGTTGGCACCCGATAACCCGGAGGTGAACAGACTTATATGGGATTTTGGATACGGCAGCCGCCACTCGGGCTCGACGACCTCGATGCGGGCCACCTGGGGGAGTGCCTCGAGATGAATATTTGACTTGAAAAAGGGCGGCAGTCGACGCCGGGTTGAAAGGCACAAAATGGCGGTGAGAGGCGAACCGAGAAAGATGGCATAATGCAAGACCCGGCACTCATAAATCTCTTCGGATGATAGATATCTCGTTATGCGTATGCTATCTTTTGATTTCTGGAATGTATCAATATGCTACTTCGACGTTAGCAAAACGGATTGTGTGTATCATAATGCAAAACCTGGCACCGAATGATAAGCTAAAATAATTTTTTTGCTTGACATAAACCTTCCTTGATCCTATCGTCCAAAGCCTGAACGATTCAAACTCATATTCGCTAAGTCTATATGTTCATCCTTCGTACATAGATAAGCATGTAAAATAATTTATTTCTCTTTTCAGCGTGAAAGAATGAACCCAACGGAAGCGCAGCACGCTTGTATTTGCTTGAAAAATCAGGATTTCTATATTTTTCTCCAGCATCATGCTTCTCGAAGAGAATAGATGTTCACATCTTAATTAGGATCCACCTGCAACCGCTTTGGGCGGATCTGTGTGATTAGTTTTTTTGGTTTTTCGTTGGTTTATGTTTTTCGGCCGTTGGTTATGAACGAAAGGGATCATTCAAGCAAGGAGGTCGTCTGATGAAGGCAAGGGACAAAAAGAAGGTGGGTCTGTCTTTGGTTGTGCTAGTGGCCTTGTTGTTATTGTGTTCGTGTCAGAGCGCGCCCCCGCCGGCGCCTGAGCCTACGGCCGAGGACTATTTCAACCAGGGGATGCGGTATTTCAAGGCTGCAAATTATGATTACGCCATAAGGGAGTTCAGAATGGCGACCGCGGAGAATCCCTCTTACATAGACGCCTATTTCTACCTGGGGCAGTGCTACGAGAAAAAACAGGTTTGGGACGATGCGATATCCTCCTACAAGGAATGCATCAAGCTTGACAGCCAATATCTGAAGGCTCGGGAAGCCCTGGGTGTGCTCTATTACGACCTCCAAAAGTATTCTCAGGCGCGGGAGCAGCTGGAGGCCGCGAAGAGCCTGGGGAGTATTCTGCCCAAGGTGTATTTCTGTCTGGGTGAGATCTTGAGAACGGACGGGGACTGCAAGGGAGCGATGGCGGAATACCAGCGTGCGCTGCAGCTGGATCCAGCCTATGTGGCTGCCAAGGACGGTCTCAAACTTGCCACGGATGACTGCAATAGAAAATACAGGAAGCCCCAGGCGGCGCCTCTTCCCAAAAAAGAAAAGACGTTTCAGGGCGGTGGAGCTGCGATCGATCCGAGGAAGTTTTAGGAGCGGTTCGCGGTCGCTCTGAGGTGTGGAACGACAGGGGCTGATAACGGCAACGACAGAAGCATTCTTGGAGGAGAATTATGACAAGGAATGGGGCTAGAGGGATCTTCGTTCTTGCTTGCGTGACCATGTTTTCTGTTTTCTTGTGGACGTCCGCCTCGGCGGGAAACAGGCAGCTCATGAGTGAGAAGATGGCGAAAGAAGACCTGAAACGGAATCTGATGGAGTCCGTCGTGGGGTATAACGTCATGAGCAAGAGCCAGATGGGCCTTACCGAAGAAGCGAAATACCAGGTGAAGGAAAGGGCGGACGCCTTGGTGAAAGGAATAGCGGTGGAGAAGGTGCTCTACGATCCTCAGAAGGATGTCGCCTTCGCATTCGGATCGGTGAAGCTCGGGGATGTCAAGACGGTTGTGGGCGACATGAAACGCTATGACAATGTGGTGGTTCAAGGCATGGGCTTCGGGACGATGACCCCGGAATCGCGGCCCCCCCTTATGGCGCTGCGCGCCGCGCTTTTGAATGCCTATGATGAGATGGCGGAGACCCTGGTCGGGGAAAAGATCTCCAGTTACAGCGAAATGGAAAATTTTATTCTCACCAAGGATATCAACCACTCCGAGGTCTGTGCAGCTGTCTACGGGGCAAGCATTCCGAATCCCGGCATCAATGACAAGGACAGGGGGTGGGGATGGGACGAAAGCGGGAACGCCTTTGTGAAGCTTCAGCTGGATCTGCGCAAAGTCAAGGACATCCTTGGGCAGCGGATCGTATACGAGGGGCCGAACATCATCGAGGTGGAAGGCAGGGGAGCCCAGACGGACGAGTTGGCTCGACCCGAGCAGGGAGAAAGCGGAGAGATGGTTGCCGCGCCGGCCACCCCACGGACCACAGTCCAGTCGCTGCCTGTTCCGGTCGGCGGCCAGAAGGTCGGTGAGCCTGTGGCGCCGCCGCCTCCCCCTGAAAGACACGAGGGGGGAGCGAGCAGATAAAAACCCGTACCGGCAGGCGTTTGCAGCGGCGGGCGCCTGCCGGAACTGAGAGGTCCCGGCGGAGCATGGTGTTCAGATTGGGAAGCGCGCAACAAGGAATGCAGAGATCACGGCTGCCCCTTCTTCTTTCCCGGTTGTGCGGCTGCATGCTTGGTGTCTTGGTCGTTTCACTCCGCGCCGGCGGAGCGTCGGAGGAGATTCCGTGGACCGATGCATGTGCGACCGCTGCGCAGGCGTCCAAAGTGGCTGTCATGGTCAACTCCGATTCCGGTGGCGATTTGGAGAGCCAGGTTCAGGGGTTGATCGAAGATATCCTTTATGAGATCGGCTTTGGGATCATTGATACGAACGTTGTGCAGAGCGCGATCAGCGACGCGCAGCGGCAGCTTCTTTTTTCTGGTGACAAGGTGGCTGCACTGCAGGCTGCCGATGCGTTGAATGCGGACCTGCTGATGATGGTGAAGGTCGGGGTCAGCTCAAGGGCGGTCAACCATCTTAAGACCAATCTCCAGAGTGTCTCCGTCGGGATGTCGTACCGGATGGTTGCGAGGGATTCGGGGGCCGTTCTCTCAGTCTTCAGACTGACGGACCGGACGGCCGGTTTGGATGAGGGCTCAGCGGTGATCCTCTACCTGGAAAAACGATCGGAGGAGATTGCTGGAAAAGTGAAAAAGGATTTCTGCGGCCGCATTCTGAAGGGTCCGGGAGGTCCCTCGCCTATGGTCGGCCTGGGTGGCGAAGGGGTTGAACCGCCGCCCTCGACACTCGTGCCCGGTGCAGGAGAGAAGGTCCAGGATGCATCGAATCTGGAAGATCTTTAGCGTATTGAGTGCGGTCACGCTACTTTTAGCCTGTTCTGCCCAAGCCGGTGCGGACCACGTCCCCACGATCGTGGTTTCCGCCGAAGGCCTTGCGGATCCAAACTTCTATCGCGATCAGAGCATAGCCTACGATGAGGCGCTTCGTGACGCCAAGGGCCAAGCTGTGGAAAAGGCTGTCGGATGCTTTGTCAGCAGCCGTACGGTTGTCGAAAACTATGCCCTGGTTTCGGATCGTCTGATCTCCAAAAGCGACGGTTTGATCAAATCCGTTCTGAAAGTCGTGAATGGTGGCGTCCAGGCGGATGGGTTCTACCACGTTTGGATCAAGGCGGAGATATTCGCGAAGCCGTTGAGCGAGAGTGTTAATCAGCTGTCCGGGGAGGAGCGCTCCTTTCTGATCAAGGAGAGGGGCAACCCAGTGGTCAGCGTTGGCATCCTGGTGGAGTCTCCGGAGAGCGGCGAACGGCAGGAATGCCATACGTGCAACACCGAGATCACCGGTGCGCTGATGCGTTTCGGGTACCGGGTGATCTCGGAGAAGAAGGCGCTCGAAGAAAAGGACGCCCGCATCAAAATGATGATCTCCCAGGGATACCCCGGCCAGCTGGCCTCGACATTCATTCGCAAGGCGAGCGACATCTCCGTCATGGGGATGGTGAATCTCAGAAAGTCTCCCAAAATCAACATCGCCGGAATCGATGTGCAGACCACGCTCTTGACCGCCTGGTCGCTCGAGGCGGTCGACAACCACACCTCGCAGATGCTCTTCGCCCGAAATTTTCAGCCTCCGCAGGGCGTCATGTACAACAACGAGGACGAGGCCGTCCTGAAGGTGGGAAAGCAGATTGGGGAGTTCTTTTCCAAGGACCTTTTCAAGAGCCACATCATGCGGCCCTCCCACGAGATCCTCATGATCGTGAGCGGCTTTGAAGACCGAAGCCTCGCAAAGATGTTAAAAAAGGAGCTTATCGGGGTGCGCGCCGTGTTGAACGTGAATTTCAAGGAATTCCTGGCGGGAGGCGAAACGGTCTTCGACGTCGAGTTTGCGGGCGGCAGGGAGCATTTTTCGAATATTGTGGAGGATGCGGTTCTTGGACCCTTGAACCGTAAGTTCGGCAAGGACGCTTTTCACATCACTGAGGAGCATGGGGATATCCTCCGGATAGCATTCGATTCTTCGAACCTTCGGCAACCGTTCGAGGAGGTTCTCGAAGAAGGGGCTCCTTTGCAGCTTGTGGCGGATGCCCCCCCCGAGCGTCTGCGCGAGGTCGTCAAGAGTGAGGAATTGAAGCAAAAGGTGGTAAAGGCCAACCCGGATGCCGGGAAGGCGTTGATGGATCTGTAAAGCATTTGGGGAAGGGAAAGAGGAGATTATGGCGTTTCAAAGCGGAGAGGCCGGAGGCTGCCGGGATAGGCAGGTGTTCAGAGGCCGGCCTTTGGCGGTATCGCTTTTCGTGGTGGTGTTCGCGGCGCTTCTGTCGTTTGCTTGCGGCTGCGTTGCGAACAAGCTGATTGCCCGGCAGGGGGCCCATTCCTTTGAAGGACGAGTCACATCCTATCAGATCGAAAAACTGTTCAACACGGGGTATGTAGAGATCCGCTCCGCAGACGGAAGCGGGACGAAGCGGTTCGAATCGGATCCCCTCACGAAATTTCTCGGGGATGAACTGCCTCGTACAGGGGATTACGTAAAGGTCACCTATCTTGTCGATAACGAGGTCAATAAGCTATGCAGCTTGCAGGTCGAACACAACAAACCGGCTGCTGTCTACCTGCCTGCCCCACGTTCTGCCGCCGCCGCGAAATCGGGCTCTTCGGAGCGTTTCTGTTCGGATATTCCCGACGAAGAGATCAAGGGGTTCGGGCGGGTGAAAAAGGTCGTGAATGTAAGGAGCGGCGCGAGTACCAGCTGCGCGAAGCTCTCACAGGCCTCGCCCGGCGACAGACTGAGGCTGCTCGGAAAGAAGGACCGATGGTACTACCTCGAGCTGCCCGATGGAACCAAGGGCTGGATGTACAGTCCGCTTGTCCAGGTGGAAGGTCAGGAAACGACGATTTCCGCTCCGACCGCTGTCACCGTGGAGCTCCCGGAGGTGAAAGGGGAGAAAATCTCGATCGCGGTGCTGGATTTTTCCAACACGACGCCCGAAGCTGCTGAAGTCAACCTCGGGAAGATGATTTGTGAGAAGATCACCACCGCCCTGGTGAATTCCGATGCCTTCAAGACCATCGAGCGCGAGCAATTGACCAAAGTGGTGAGCGAACTCGAACTCGGTCAGACCGGGATCATCGATACGTCGAAGGCCATCGAGATCGGAAAGATATACAACGCCGACGCCATCATCGTGGGAAGCGCGGCCTTGATGAACAACGAGATCAGTCTGGACGCGAGAATCATAGAGGTGGAAAGCGGTGTGATCATCAGCGCTGAATCGAGGACCGGGAGCTACAGCCTTTCGGGTATCAGCGCTATGTCGCAGCAGATAGTGAACAGCCTTGCGCGCAAATTCTACCGGGAGTCCTGAGGCTTGCCCGCGGTCGGCTTGGAGGGGTGATGGGACGGGCCTCGAGAATAGAGTATCCGGGGGCTTGCTATTATATCTGCTCCAAAAGAGAAGAACGGCAGAGCATCTTTGAGGAAGATGGCGATTTCGAAACCTTCCTCCTGATCCTCAAAGACGTCGTGTTGTTGTACCGGTGGAAGTGCTATGCTTGGTCTTTGATGGACGATCAATACCAGATAGTTGCCGAAACGCCCAAAGGGAACCTCTCAAGGGGCATGCGCCAGCTGAACGGCGTGTATACCCAGCAATTCAACCGCCGACACGGGCGTAAAGGCCCTTTGTTTCATCATCGCTACCAATCGATTCTGATCGAGAAGAAGAGGTATCTTCTCGAACTCTGCCGGTATGTCGTATTGAGTCCGGTAAGGAGAGGGTTCGTGAAAAGGCCCGAGGAATACCCCTGGAGCAGTTTCATAGTGGAAGGCAGGGATGGTCCTGCGCCGAAGATTTGTGATATGGACTGGGTCCTGCTCCATTTCGGGGGCGACGACCGGGAGGCAATGCGCCGCTATGCGCTCTATGTTCAGAATGGCATTGGGACCCGCTTTCCATCAGAAGACCTGAAAGACCGCTGCATCCTGGGCTGCGAGCATTTCGTCAGCGCTGTGAGACGGATGTTGAGGAGTGGAGTCGGGCTGCAACGGGCAGTTAAGTTCAACGGTTCGGGCAGACGGCCGAGTCTTGAGGCACTCTTTGCCCCGCATGGTCCGGTAGACAAAGAGCGCCGGAACAAGGCCATTGCACGGGCTCGCTGGGAGTTCGGCTACAGTCTGAAAGAAATCGCGAAGCATGCATGCGTCCATCCTTCCACCATCAGCAGGATTGCCCGCGGGCGATCCGCCGAGGAGTTGGAGGCGCCTTTTACCTTTCCCCATTCATGAATCTGCATGGCGGCCGATTCCTGTTTTATTACGGGCCGCAGAGGCTCGAATCGACCGCCCGGCAGCCCCATCCAAGCACTCATCGGTCAGCTCCGCTAAAAACTTCCCATTCTAGACGACATCGGTAGCCCTAGTTTCACAACCATCGACCGACATGGGTTCGCGCAGACAACCCTGCACCGTGATATTGCTGAAGGGTACTCTGCGCGTCGCTTAATATCCCTACGAATCTTTAGTGCTTCCTTTTCTTCCCTCTTTTTACTATGAGTACGCTGAAGATGTAGATCAGGTTTCCGCATTCGTGAATGTATTTGGACGACGGCCCCCATCCGTTTGACGAATGGCTACAGGGTCAGATTCTAATTGGTTTCCATCCGGAAATGGTCTTTTTGGGCAAGCTCGGCGTCAACCTGCACGTTTGCTTGTGCGGCGACCACCAGGTCGCCTCCACGCAAGCGCTTGATTTCCTTGATATTGGCCAAACAGGGACCCGCCGCGAAGCGGTGGGACTGAGCACGCGCAGCGTGTGAAGAGAAATACACATTTCCGGATTGGAAACCGGGTTCTATAGGGAAACCATTTCCGGATGGACACTGTTACGAAACGTTTACAGGTGCGATGATGGTGTTGTTTCTTTGGAGGCCGGTCCGGGAAGGGGCGGCCTTGAAGTGGGAAGGGACGCCAGCGGGAGGGAGCGCATGAGGAGAGGGCGGGTGGTGTGGTCATTGGCGGCGGCGTGTCTATTTTCGGCATTCGGGTCAGACGCGTCGGCTATGTACAACGATTACGGTGTGAATCAGCCCAGCGCTTTCCGCGATTACCAGCAGGTCATGATCTGGGACAGCGAGGTCCATGCCGCCGTGGCGGGGTTGAGGGGCGTTTTGATGTTTTCGACCGGCAGCTGTTTTTCGGGAGGATTCGTCGACGACCTGGTGCAGTTGGACCGGGCCGTTGTCGTGACGGCCAATCTCTGGCATGGGTTCGGTCTTTCGATGTGCGATTTTCTGACAGGTGTTTCGGACGAGCGGGCCTTTCATGATGACTACCTCGATGCCTTCGAATGGGACGGGACAGGATCGCCTCCCACCTTTGAAGAGGCCTTTGGCCTCGCAAAGGATACGCTGCGGGTAACCGAGGGGCAGACATGGTCCTGGGGAGGCGTCGAGTTCCCGCAGTTCGCTTCCACGGGTGGAGCCGGCGGCGGCGACCTGCGCTACAAGACGGGGGACCGGGCGATCCTTTTCAGCGGAATGCCCACCGACAATCCTTATTATCGCACAAGCTGGGACTATACCATCGCTGCCGGCCGCGGGCTGCTCATGCAGGATTACGGCTGGCCCGGGGAGGCCGTTACGACCCTCTTCTCGGATGGGAATGCTCCCCCGGGGGAGGCGGCTCCCTGGCTGTCAGGGGCGGGGACCAAGAGCAATCTGCTGAGCGCCCTCAGAGAAGCCGCGGACGATATGGACGCCGGCAATTCGCTCGTGGTCTTGGTCATCGCGCACGGCCGGAGCAGCGCCGTCATGGCGAGCAGACTCCCCCAGGACGGCTGCAGCATCGAATATCTCCTCATCCCCAACGGGCGCTCCATCGCCCTGGATCCAGCCTACCCGGTCGCCACCTATGGATGCTCCCAGATCGAACTGACCGGTTTCAGGGATCTCGATCCCCGGCACTACTCGGTCCAACTGCCGGCTGCCCTGTCCGGTTGGGGATGGCGGATCGATCCGGAAAAGGGATCGCTTTTCCTCGAGGCGGACGACCCGGCGGACCGGAACTCGTGGCTCGCGCCTGGCGCCGAATACTTCATCCGGCTCGAATACCATGGGGCCCTCGGTCGGATGGCGATCAGCCGCGGGGGCTGGATCCTCTGGCTCCCGGAAGGCGGTGGGGGTCCTCCATTCATGAGCGATTACGGCGAGCCGGGCGCGGGTTGGGGGATGGGAGAGCACGTTCCCGGGGGCGATGCGCTGGGTTCTCCGGACCCGTCGGTTTGGGGCGACGGATGGGATTCAGGAGGGGACGGCTGGATCCTTGTTCCGGCGCCTCTCGAAGAGTCCCTGAAGGTTCCGGCGTTGTCCTGGTGGGGTGTCTCAACCTTGGGGTTTTTGATGCTGCTCGCCGGAGGACGATTCCTCCTCGGAAGAGGGAGGGCTTGATTCGGCCCCGGCCGGCTGCCGAAACGCCATGATGCCAGCAGGTTCGAGGATTCAGGGGCGGTGGACGGCCAACCCGCTTTTCATTGTTTTGGTTCACAGACGATAAATGGCTTCATTCTTGATTCGGCGGCGGGCAGGAGCCGGGAGTGCCGTTGCTTTCGAGTAGGCTCAGGAGGTCTTTCCACTCGGAGATGCGGGGCACCTCGCGCTTGGACTGGTAGTTTTTGATGGTGGCTATCCCCGGGGCGAAGGGGATGTTGCGGTCCCAGACGTAAGTGGTCCAGATCGGCTGGATGCCGACCTGGCAAGGCCCTTCGATATCAGGCTCGGGGTCGTCGCCGATGTAGATCAGGTCCTGGGCCTCCACCCCGAGCTCCTCCATCAGCCGTTCGAAGACGAGCGGATGCGGTTTGCGGTAGCCCAGTTCTCCGGATATGAGGATGGTGTCGAAGTGCTTGGTCAGGCCGAGGGAATCGATGATTTTCCAGGCGGCCGGCCCGTGGGTGAAGTTGGAAAGAAGCCCCAGGCGGTAGCGGCGGCGGAGTTCGGAGAGCATCTCGGCCGTGCCGGGGATCAGACGGGCCGATTCGTGAAAGGCCGAGAAATAGGCGGTGATGGCCTGCGCGATGCGGGGGTCGTCCGGATCGACCTCGAACCCCAGCGCCTGGAGGGCGGCACTGATCCAGAACCGGTTGTGCGTTTCGCGCCCGGTCACGCGTGTTTCGGCGATGAAGCGGATGGCCGCTTCGCGGTGGGCTTTGTTGAATCTCGTTTCGTCTATCGGGAACCCGTTCTCGGTGAGGCTCCCGACCAAACGCCCGACGGCGATCTGGAGGGCGTTCGCCTCCACCGTGATCAGCGTGTTGAACAGGTCGAATCCTATGGCTTGCAGTGTCCGCATTGTCAAATGATAGCTGAATCGGCCGGCAAAGACAAGGTTTTGGGGATCACCTTTCTACGACCAACGCGGCGTCCAGGACCAGCAGCCCGTGCTCCATGACCCGGACCGGATTGAGGTCGAGCTCCTTGATCTCGGGGTGCTGAACGAGGAACTGCGAGATCTTGGCTGCGGCATCGGCCACGGCCTGCTGGTCGTACCGGGGGCCGCCGCGCCAGCGGTCGAGGAGGGCGCGGCCCTTCAGGTCGCCGAGCATGTCGAGGGCCTCCGCCGCTGGTATGGGGGCCAGGCGCATGGCGGCATCGCCCAAGGCCTCCGCCGCCGTTCCGCCGAGGCCCAGGAGGACCGTGGGGCCGAAGCTCGCGTCGCGGGTGCCGCCGATGATGAGTTCGAGGCCTGCCGGGGCCATTTCCTCGATCAGGTACCGCTTTTCACCCGCGGCCTCGATGCGGTCGATCCGGTCGAGGGCTGCGCGGAGCTGGTCGTCGGTGCGGATGTCGAGATGCACGCCCCCCACCTCGGTCTTGTGGAGGATGGATGGGGAGAGGACCTTGACGACGCAGGGTTTCTGCAGGCCGGCAAAGGCGGCCCGGGCCTCGTCCCGGGTCTTGCAGACCGCGCGGAGCGGGGTCGGTATGCCGATCCGGTCCAGCGCGGCCTTGATCTCGGCCTCGTCCGGGGCGTCGCCGAAGGGGGCCACCGGCGGAATGGCCGGGGGGGCACCGAGGGTTCGCCGGCGATCGGCGCGCCTGGCATCCTCGACGAGCGCCCGGACGGCCCGCGCGGTCCGGTCCGGGGAGACGAAGGCGGGGATGCCGAGGGCCTTCAGGTCATGGAGCGTCGGGGCCAGGTCCTCCAGGAAGCCCGCCGTGCCGAAGACCACCGGCTGGGGGAGGGCGTCCTTCGTCGCCTTGAAGAGGGCCACCGGGTCGATGACGGCGGGCTCGTGGATCGCGAAGACGATGAGGACGTCGACGGAGGGGTCGTCCGACATGGCCTCGAGCACGCCCTTGAAGGTGGGGCTTGGCCGGCCGGTGTCGACCGGGTTCTGGATGAAGGTCATCGGGGGGATTAGGCCCGCGATCTTTTGCACGGTCTCGGGCGCCAGCCGGGGGAGGTTCACGGAATGGCTTCGGAGTTCGTCCGCGATGATCATGGCCGGCCCCGCCTGCCCGCTCAGGAGCCCCACGCCGGGGTTGGCCTTGGGGGCCAGCCGCACCTTGGAAAGCAGGTTGGCGGCGTCGATCAGGTCGTTGCTCGAATCCGCCACCACGGCGCCGGCCTGGCGGAGCGCCGTGCACTTGAGGGCGTAGGAGCCTATCAAGTTGCCGGTGTGGGAGGCGGCGAACTCACCGATGTCCGCCCGGCCGACGGCAAAGGCCACGACGGGTTTTTTAGCGGTGGCGCGGGAGACGGCCTCGAAGAGCCGCCGGCCGTTGCTCACCCCTTCGAGCGCCATGGCGATGACGCGGGTGTCGGGGTCGTCGGCCAGGTAGTCGACCACGTCGGCGGCCGAGACGTCGGGGCCGTTGCCGATCCCGGTCGCAACGCTGATGCCGAGCCCCTGGGCATGGACGACGGAGCAGAGGATGAGGTTCATGGCCCCGCTCTGGGAGACGACCCCTACGTCCCCGGGCCTCATCTCGCTGATCCACGGGGTGAAATTGGCCGGGACGCCGGCGCGCGGGTTGGCGAAGCCGGCTACGTTGGGACCGAGCAGCCGGATGCCGTAGGTCCGGCAGACCGAAAGAAGCTCTTCCTGCGCCGCCTTGCCGGGCGCGCCCGATTCCGCAAACCCGCCGCTGATGATCATCGCCGCGCCTGCACCCGCCTCCCCGGCCTCCCGCAGGGCCGCGGCGCTCCCCTTGGCGGGGATGGTCAGGATCACCAGGTCCACCGGCTCCCCGATCGACTTGAAATCGGGATAAACGCGAAACCCCTGAGTTTCCTCGATCTTGGGATTGATGGGGTAGAGCGCCCCGGGGAAGTTCCTGAGGGCGTAAACCATCTGGTAGCCGGCCTTGTAAGGGTCGTTCGACGCCCCGACAACGGCGATGGAGCGCGGGCGGAACAGTCTTTCGAGCGATGCCATGGGGGATTCCTCTTATGTCTGGGTGGGATCGGGGAGCGTCCGGTTATGGACGCCATGTTTCGCAATGTGAAACCAAAGTCCATTTTATGGCAAATTAGAATGTATCTCAGCGGGGGCGGGGGGTCAATCAATTATTTGAGAAAAGGGGAAGGTGAAAAGAGAAAAGGGGTTCGCCGCAAACAATCATTAAAGCCGGTCAAAAAATGGAACAGTGTAGCCGGTGGAAAAACGGCCGAAATGGGCGCCCGAGGCGCCCGCCGCCTTGGAAAAGGACAATCCGTGTGATGTTCAGAGGGCGGGTGTGCACGTCCTGTCTTATTTTTTCAACCATTTGACTTTTCTTCAGATTCTCATTGAATAAATTTAATCAGCGGGCACTGAATAAAAATGATCATCACTATACTCTCTGGAGAGAATGCCCAGATAATCGGATATCGGAGCACCGAGACGGGGATGGCGTACAAGTCTTTCCCGAAAGACACAAGCACTTTTCCCCTGTAAATCAGGATGCCGCGATGAGTTGAACGTGGGTGCTTTTCCCCGCCTGACGTGCTCCGCGCAGAAGAACGAGAGGGGTATCGGAAAGGGCTTCCAGCCGTTTCGGGGTGATAATTCGCTTAAACATGGTGGAAATTTTACCACACGATGGGAAAATTTCCACCATGAAGCTCTGGGGATGTTCATAGTAATTCTACGTTTGGATATCTTCCTGAGCCCCGAAGCCCTTGAATCTCCAGGGCCTCGGGGTTGATTCGGCGATCTCCTCTTTCACTGGGGCCGCCCGGGCGATTAGGGCATCACTGCGGCGCGCTCCGAGAGGCGTTTGGCCGTGTTTCCCCAGATGATGCAGCCCGTGGGGCAAACCGAACTGCAGGCGGGCGCCTCGTTGCGTGAAAGTTTCTCGATGCACAGATCGCACTTGACGGCTGTTTCATGTTCGACGTCGAACTGCATGGCGCCGAATGGGCAGGCCTGCAGGCACTCCCGGCAGCCGATGCAGGCCTCTTTGTCGATCTGTACGATGCCCCGGGCGTTGCGGGAGATGGCCTCCACAGGGCAGGCCTCGATGCACGGGGCCTTGGTGCAGTGGTGGCAGTAGATCGGAGTGAAAACGGGGGCGTTTTCGACCACCCGCACGAGCCGCGGCCCTACACCGAGGCCGTGCTCCTGTTTGCAGGCGATTTCACAGGCATGGCAGCCTATGCAGTCCTTTTTCACAAACATCAACGAGACTTTGTTCATCTTTGCCTCCTATTTCGTTGCCCTTCGAAAAGGGTTTTCTGCGTCAGGATTGGGCCCGGCCGCCGCCTGTTGCCGGATGCACCGGACATGGTAGGCGTTCTCCTTTGAGTAGCTCAGCACGTAGGCGCCGTCGAACATCACGATCCAGGCGTTCTTTGTGTCTGCCCCGAAAGTGGTCGCGGACCAGTAGGACCGGTCGTCCCGAAAGGGGACTTCCTCCCGCATGACCGGCCGATAACGCGTCCGGTCGAGCAGCGTCTCGAGCTCCCTGGCCGTAGGCAGGCGCCAGTCGTTCTTCCCGCCGAGGATAAGCGTTTCAGCGTAGCGCTGCGCTGAGGTCCAATCCATCTCGCCGGGGGAGCGGCACTGCCATTCGAGGCCCGTCAGCGGATCCCGCCACACGGGCGCGCCCTCTTCGGTTTTGGTGTGAAGGTGTTCCGGTTCCATTCGGACCCTCGACCTGCCGTCATCCATTCCACTGGGGGATGCGTGCTTCCCCCTCCTTGACCGGATAGACGTTGCACAGACAGTTTCTGAGGTTCGTGGACCCGATTGCGGGGTCCATGCTCGCGTGGGAGTTGTCCGTGAGGAGGTTGATGTTCGAGATCTGCCAGCCGTGCCCAACCTCTTTGATCTCGGGGAACCACCAGCCGTGCTCGGCCACGATCACCTGCGGGTGGATCCCGTCGTTGATCTTGGTCCGCTCCATGATCCGGCCCCTGGGGGATTCGATCCAGACCCAGTCGCCGGCCTCGACGCCGATCTTCTTGGCTGTCTCCGGGTGGATCTCCACGATCGGATCCGGGCGGACCTCCCGCAGCCAGGGCATCTGGCGGTTGGCGGAGTGGAAGAAGGTGGGGGTGCGGAGCCCCGCATTCAGGATGAAGGGGAATTTGTCCAGCAGTTCGGGCGTGGAGACCGGGCTCTCGGGGAGTTCGGTGTATTTGGGAATGGGATCGAATCCCCATTTATCCAGGGTGTCGGAGTAGAGTTCCACCTTCCCGGTCTTGGTGGAAAAACCGCGCTCTTTGTATTTGTAGTAGACCATCTCGCCTTGCAGGTAGCCCTTTTCCTTGAACTGCTCCCAGGTCAGGCCCGAGGGTTCGAGGAGGTAGTCCAGGGCGTCCTCCACGGTGTCCCACCACTCCTGGCCCATGCGTTTGCCGAGCTCCATGAAGATCTTGTGGTCCTGCCAGGCCTCCCCGATTTCCACGCATTTCTGGCGCGCGAGGACGAAGCCGTGCCGTTTCCAGTTGTCGGCGACGTGGTTCTGCTCGATCCAGGTTGCAGCGGGGAGGAAGATGTCGGCCAGGTCGGCGGTCGGCGTCATGAAAAAGTCGATCACGGCGAGGAACTCCAGTTTCTTGAGCGCTTCGTAGGCCTCCTTGGCGTTGGCCCGCGTGACGACCGGATTGGTTCCGCACAGAAGCCCAGCCTTCAGCTGATAGGGTTTCCCCGTGAGGATGGATTCCCAGGCCACCTTCGGGGTGATGAAGGCCACGCGGGCACCGAGCTTGTACTGATCGCCCCCGAGGCGTTTGGCGCGCTGCTCGGGGGAGAGGTCCTTGTGGCGCGAGAATTCGGCGACGGTGCGGGTCGGCGGATTGACGAAGAGGACGTTTCCTCCCGGGGCGTCCAGATTGCCGGTCGCCGCCATCAGGCCTGTCAGGATGCGCGTGCAGTCGGCGCAGTTGTTGGTCTGCTCGGTGGGGACCCCCCAGTGGATGCAGGCCGGCTTGGTTTTGGCATACATCCGGGCCGCCTTGCGGATGAGATCCTTGTCCACCCAGGTGATGTCCTGCACCTTGTCGAGGGGATAGTCCTTGACCCGGTCCTTGAAGGCATCCCAGCCGTGGATGTAGTGCTCGACGAAATCCTTGTCGTAGAGCTCCTCCTCGATGATGACGCTGTGGAACCCCATGCCGAGCGCCGCATCCGTCCCCGGCCGAAGCTGGAGCCACAAGTCGGCCTTGTTGGCGACGAACCCCTTGCGCGGGTCGATGCAGATCAGTTTGGCGCCGTTTCTGAGGGCCTTCCAGAAGGTCGTTCCCTTGTACTCGTCGGGGTTCGTCCACTGCGGGTTGCAGGCCCACATCACGATGCACTTGGGCCCCCCGGCGTAGTCGCAGATGGGGAGGTTCCCCACCG
Source organism: Desulfatiglans anilini DSM 4660 (assembly GCF_000422285.1). NCBI lineage: Bacteria > Pseudomonadati > Thermodesulfobacteriota > Desulfobacteria > Desulfatiglandales > Desulfatiglandaceae > Desulfatiglans > Desulfatiglans anilini. The sequence goes on along the minus strand of NZ_AULM01000046.1, from coordinate 2,236 downwards.
TGATCAGGGTGGAGGCCACCCGAGAGACATAGCACATGTGCCCGGCGGTGAGGACATTCGGCGTCCCCAGCTGGTTGGCGAAGCGGTAGAGGTGGCTCTCGTAGTCGCGCCCGGTCCCCTGGCCGACGACGATATACTCCGGTCCGAACTGGTCGATCACCGCCTGGAACTTGTCCTTGATGGTGTCCAGGGCCTCGTCCCAGGAGATGGGCTGCCAACCGTTCGCGGTCCTCTTCATCGGGTGAAGGATCCTATCCGGGTGGTAGGCGAGCTGCGTCACCGCCAACCCCTTGCTGCACATGGTGCCGTGGCTGATGGGGGAATCGGGGTCCCCCTCCACCTTGATGACCTTGCCGTCCTTGACGTGGGCGATGACCCCGCAGCCCCCATGGCACTGCCGGCAAGCCGTGCGGATCTTTGTGACTTCTCCCATGGTAACCCTCCTTTGTCTAAAGTTGGTCTGCTGTATCGCCGATATCCGGGCTCCCGAATCGCAGGGCCTGAGTGAAACTCAGGATGCGCCGGGCGTTCTTCCTAACGAGCGGGATGCCCTTCCCCAAAGGCAGCGGCTCGGGGCCAGGGTTTTCGCGTGTCATTTCAGATGCCGCTTGCTGCGTGGCGCAGCGATCCTTCACGCTGCGGGGCTTCGCCTTGACTGCCTTGCCCCTTGCAGACATTGCCGGACTCCCGGGGTTCGGGGGGTCGACCCCGGTATGGTCTTCTCCCCGATGGTCGGACTGCGTCGGGATCCCCAGGACGAGACAACCCTTTATTCCATGGAAAGCCGCAGACTGATCCGGTTTGCCGCCTCCTTGAGCAGGCTTGCATAAGCCTCCAGGCGATTGTCAGGGATCTGGCGCTTCAGACCGATGGCCCAGATGGCCGCTTGTACCGACCGCCGGAAGGTCTCGATGGGAACGGCTATGGCCACGATCCCTTCAATGTATTCTTCCATGTCGTATGCGGCACCGGTTTCACGAACCTTCAGCACGGCTTGCTTGAATGCCTCCTTGTCCATACAGGTGCTCGGAGTGAACCGCTTCAGATCGTGTTCTGCCAGGAAGGCGTCGATGTCGTCATCGTCGAGCTGGGAGAGAAGCGCCTTTCCTCCGGCCCCGGCGGAAAGCGGCAGCCGCATGCCGACTTCTGAGGCGACACGCAGGTCGGAGGTGCTGTCCACCTTGTCGACGATGACGGCGCGGCCGCCGGAACGGATCCCCAGGAAGAGCGACAGGTCGGTTTTCTGTTGGATCTCCTGCAGAAAGGGGTGCACGGTCTGGATCAGCTCCGAACTCTTGCCCGCCGCGCGGCCGAGCAGGTAGAGTTCCGTGCCGAACTGGAATTTTCCGTCCGGCGTGTTTTCAAGGATCTGGAGGGCGCAGAGCGTGTAGGCGATGCCCGAAACCGTGCTCTTGTTGTATTCGAGCGCTCTCGATATCTCGCTGATGCCCATTGGCCCCTTGGATTTGGAGAGGAGGTGCAAGATCTTGAAGGCCTTTTCGAGGGCCGGCACCTTCTTGAAGCTCGTTTTCATAGGTTGATGCTCCTGAGGGATGTTCTTTATAGCGAACGATTGTATTCCATAGTATACGTCTGCAGGTGGCCTGTCAAGAGAAAATCGGAAAATTGTCCCAATAATTCAATATATTATGTCACATTCGATATAAGTCGGAAGTGATATAAGGTGGTCTCAGTGGAGGTCTGGAGGAAGGCCGATGCAAGATTGGTATGGGGGGCATGGGCACGGACGGTTCTGCGGTTTATTGCCGGCAGGTGAAGCCTTTCGCTCTTTTCTGACGGCAGCGGCGGGTCCTCACACCAGGCCTGAGGGACAAAGAGGGGGTGGCGGCCAACAGTATTAACGCCGGTCAAAAAATGGACAGAATGGAGGGTTTAAAAACGATCAGGGAGAGTACCGGGGCATAGCTGTGCACAGGGCGGCAAACGGCTGTGCGAAGAAGGGCAGCCTGCGGGAGCCAGATACGCCCGAGGAAGGGCCCACCACATCTCCAGGAGGAAGAGGCGGGAGCAAACAAAGATTTTATAGGGAATGGATCTATTTGTGCTTTCTTCGATAACTTGTTCCTCCGAGGATGATGATCTCCGAGTTGTAGACGAGCCGGTCAGCGATCGCGGAGGCTACCGTGTTGGAATCGAAGACCTTCCCCCATTGAGCAAAAGGCAGATTGGTGGAGAGGATTGTTGACCTCTGGGTATGCCTTTGACTGATGACCTG
>NZ_AULM01000045.1 GCF_000422285.1 Desulfatiglans anilini DSM 4660 | reverse complement strand
CTGATATCAATTCCGCCAAAATATGCTGTCTCCCAAATTGTCGGTTATCTAAAGGGGAAAAGCGCAATTCATGTTGCTCGCCAATATATGGGAAAGCAGAAGAATTTTACCGGTCTTCACTTTTGGGCAAGAGGCTACTACGTCTCTACAGCCGGTCACGATGAAGAGGTGATCCGGCAATACATCAAAAGACACGAAGAAATCGACAAAAAAATCGACCAGCTAGGTTTGTTCAAATAGTAGCCACCTTCAGGTGGCCCCCGATTTTATTTACCGCTTTGAGCGGTTCACAAATTCAAGCCTCCGGCTTTGCCGGAGGTCATGACTCAATAGGTAAAACAGATGGTGAGTATGTCCGCTTGAGAATTTGCGATACGGGGTGTGGCATCGCTTCAGATAACTTGGAAAAAATATTCGATCCGTTTTTTACTACCAAAAAAACTGGCTCTGGCCTTGGATTATATATTTCTTATAAGGCCGTAAAAGACCACGGTGGGCTGATTGAAGTGCATAGCAAAGAAGGGAAAGGTACTGAAACAATTATTAAATTCAGACTAGATTACAGGGAAAAATGAACCAGAATAAATATACCGTTCTTGTTGTTGACGATGAATTATCCGTAAGAAATGCATTAAAGCGTATTATCGATAAAATTGGGTTCAATACGATATTGGCGGATAGTGGAGAATCGGCTTTAGATAGTCTTCGGATTCACAATCCGAATATTGTATATCTTGACCTTCGGCTTCCTGGGATGAACGGTTTAGAGGTACTTAAAGGTATAAAGGCCTTCGATCCGGATATTGTTGTTTTTCTTATAAGTGCGTATGGCACATTTAAAGATGTAGTTGAAGCGATTCAAACTGGAGCATTTGATTATATACAGAAGCCATTCTCAAGTGAATCAATCAAGATCAGTCTTCTTAAAGCTGCCGAGGCCATTAGAAGCAAGAGGGAGGTCCGGCAACTGCAGTATAAGAGCAATCGCGGTGATCGTATTTCATTCAGAGCGAAAAGCGCTGAAATGTGTAAAATTTTGGAGCTTGCAAAAGACGTTGCTAAAAGCAGTGATACCTCGATTCTTATTCAAGGGGAAACAGGAGTTGGTAAAGAGATCGTTGCCCAAATAATTCATTATTACAGTCCTCGTTGCAAAGGACCCTTTTTGTGTTTGAATTGCGGTGCGTTTCCAAAAGAACTCCTCGAATCAGAACTATTTGGATATAACAAAGGCGCATTTACTGGTGCTGATAAAAGCAAGCCTGGCCTTTTTGAATTAGCTGATGATGGAACTTTGCTTTTGGATGAAATTGGAGATCTTAGCTTAGAAGGACAGGTGAAACTCCTTCGGGTTCTTGAAAATGGGACATTTTTCCGGGTCGGTGGAACTGCACAAAAACATTGTGACGTGAGGATTTTAGCGTCTACGAATAGAGATTTAGAACAGGAGATCAAGAAGGGAAATTTTAGAGAAGATCTATATTACAGACTCAACGTTGTCAAAATCCGTGTGCCACCTTTAAGGGAAAGAAAAAGTGATATAATCCCATTAGCTGAATATTTCATTGTTGAATTTAACAAAAAACTAAATAAAAATATAAAAGGATTTGCTCCTGAAGTTTTGGAATTGATTTCTCAGCAAGAATGGAAAGGTAACGTACGTGAGCTTAGAAACGCGATTGAAAGAGCAGTGCTACTGGAGAATAGGGATATTATAACTATGGACTCTATATCAATTACCAATAATTTTTTATATACAGCCCAATCACAATTTCATTTCGACAGCATGAATTTACACGATAATATTAGGAAATTAATTCAGAGAGCTCTCTTGATGGCTAGCGGTAACCAGATAAAAGCGGCTCAGATTTTGGGCATTGCCAGAGGCACATTGAGATATAAACTTAAGAAATATCACATCGAATGTGATTCGTTGCTAAACGAAGTCAAAATAGATTGAAGAATTTTGTATATAAATCGCGATTGTACCCCGGTTCTCACTGTTTGAGGACCAATGCTTCTGTGATTCAGGTTTATCAAAAAGCGTAATTTTCCCGGCGGGTTTTAGTTCAATTCCCGCAGACGAAAAATTGTTTGAGTTTAGGTTGTTAACATCTGATCCCAAGATGTCGAAACGGAATGTTCACGCCATCATGATGCTATAGGATTTGATCTGCGTTGACGGGTGCAGGGATGGGGATGGCATTAGGTGAGAGATTGTAGATCGAGGAGCCTGAGGGATTGAAGAATACGGGGGAGATGTCGAGCTGGTATGATCTCCTTGAGTTAGGGAGGCGCAGCTTTGCTCGAAGACAGGAGGACCTGGGTATATGAGCGCCCATATCGTAACTCAGATTCAGAGCCTTGGGGTTCGGCTTGGGGATAATTTACTTCCTAGAAAAGGTGGGGCTGGCCCCGCGGACGCGGGGACCTTTTTGATCGATGGAAGGGCGGTATCCGTGCCGACGGTTAGTCCTTATGTATCCGCTTCTCCGTATTCGCTGAGAGCCGGGGAAGAGAGTTTTTTTTTGTGCAAGGATGGCCGCCTGGATCTCCTCCCGGTGGAGCTGATATCCCGGCCACGGTTTTATGGTCAAGCCGCTGGGGATGGGACTCCATGTTCAAAGATTGCCCTTCTTCATGGAAAGGACTGTCTGGCTACATCGGTGCTGCAGACCTGCGTCTACTGGAAATCCGAGAGGCGTTGCCGGTTCTGCGGAATCGAACTTTCATTGAAGAACGGGCAGACGATTGCATTGAAATCGCCTTCACAACTGGCAGATACAGCTTCCTCCGCAATGGCTCTGGACGGAGTCAAGCACGTGGTCCTGACTACAGGAGCAGCGCGGCCCCGGGATGCCGAATTTACTATTTTGGCTGAGGCCTCCTCGGCCATCAAGAAGGCCACGGGCCTCCCGATCCATGCCCAATTTCTCCCCCCTGTCGACTTAGAAAAGCTCCGTGATCTTAAACGTTCCGGGGTAGACACAGTCGGGATTCATATCGAAAGCTTTGACATGCAGACGCTCTCCAGAATTGCGCCTATGAAGGCGGCAATCGGTCTAAGGGGATATGATGAGGCATGGAAAGCAGCAGTGGAGATCTTTGGGCCGAATCAGGTCAGCAGTTTCCTGATCGCCGGCCTGGGTGAAAGGCCCGAAACCATCGGGTCGGGTTGTGAATATCTCGCAGATCTCGGCGTTTATCCTTTTCTTGTGCCACTCAGGCCTATCCCTGGGTCATTGTTGGAAAATGTGGTTCCCCCTGATCCGAGCATCATGATTGGTCATTACGAAAAGGCGGCTGCGATATTGGAGCAAGCCGGCCTATCTGCAAGCCGTTCCCTGGCAGGGTGTGTCAGGTGCGGTGCCTGCTCTGCGCTCCCCTTATACGAACGTGCCGAGCCGGCCCTGACCTGTCACCGTGCGAGGACATCCTTCGAGTTGAGCCAGGCCTTTGAGATCCGGAAACAGGTCTTTGTCGATGAGCAGGAGATGTTTGCGGGCTCGGACACAGACGCAAATGATTCTCACAGCATCCATCTGGTGGTGAAGCACGGTCAAGAACTGGTGGGTACAGTTAGGGTTTTTTGCAATGGCGACGGAAATGAGCATTGGATCGGCGGACGGCTGGCTGTCAAAAAAGGGTATCGAGCCTTCGGCGCCGGTGAGCTTCTGGTACGGAAAGCTGTGGCAACTATTAAAAAACAGGGGTGCACCCGGTTCACAGCCTTCATTCAGGAAAGAAACGTTCCTTTTTTTTTACGACTAGGATGGAAAACTGTTGGAAATCCCAAACTCCATTTTGGAAGAGTGCATCAAATCATGGAGGCAGATCTCGAGGATCGATGATTCTGCATTGATCATGCCTAACTTGTCAATGAAGGATATGATCCTAAATGTGCTTGACAAGAAAATTGGGATAAATCGTGTGAGTTTGTTTAAAATACATGGAGCTCATGGGTATTATGAAACGCAATTTATCACGACTAATTAATGACACAAGGAATTACATTGGGCTTTTGCGAAAAAGACCGATTGAGGAGGTCTATACAAAACTGATTCAAGGGACCCAGCTTGATCATCATCTGCCTAATTACGGAGACGATGCCGCTGTGATCCACTGGAAGGATGGTTATCTGTTGCTGGCCGCCGACGGCATGATGACCCGGCTGCTTGTGAATGAACCCTATGCTGCCGGCAAGGCATCCGTGATGGTGACGGTCAATGACATCTATGCAATGGGGGGGAGGCCTCTTGCCATGGTCAATGTCTTGGCCAGCGGCGACGATGCGCAGCGTTCAAAGGTCATCGACGGGATTCGCAAGGGATGCGAAAAGCTTCAGGTGCCTATGGTTGGGGGTCACCTCCATCCCGACGCCTCCTCGGAGGCACCCTCTCTTTCGGTTGCTATCTTGGGCTATGCGAACAAGCTTCTCCGCAGCCACTTGGCAGCCCCCGGCGATGACCTGATCTTTGCGGCAGATCTAAACGGCCAAGTGGGCTGTTATTCTGTGGTAAGTTGGGATGCCAATTCAGGAAAGACGTCGGAAGAATTGATCCATCGGCTGGAGGTCCTTCCGATCATCGCTGAGAAGGGGTGGTCCCAGGCTTGCAAGGATGTGAGCAATGCCGGCCTGTTAGGCACTCTCTCCATCATGATGGAAAACTCGGGAAGGGGTGCGGATATTGACCTGGATGCGATCCCCTGCCCACCGGAACTGGATCTTCTTGACTGGCTGGTCTCTTTTCAGAGCTTTGGATTCATCCTCTCTGTTAAGCCTGAAACCTCCCAGTCGGTGATTGATCTTTTCCGGGAAAGGTCCATCCATGCTGCGGTTGTCGGCAGGGTAACGGAACAAAGGAAGGTAACGATCAGAAGTGGATCCGAATCCCAAACTGTTTTTGACTTTACAACAGACAGAATTACCGGCATTACGTGCCGGCTTGCGGGCGCACATCCAAATATAGAAATGCGCAAAATGATAAGTGGAAGGAAAAACTCCGGATAAAGTCGACAGGAAAACAAAAAAAGGACTTAGAGGGTTTCCCTAAGTCCTTGATCTTGCTGGTGGGCCGTGCGAGGATCGAACTCACGACCAACGGATTAAAAGTCCGCTGCTCTACCAAACTGAGCTAACGGCCCGATGAAAAATTTAATTTAGCAAGTCACCGCCGGTATGTCAAAAGTTTTTTGGGCGAAGCGGGCGATTTGCGGGCGTCCCCTCGGTTTCGGGGGCCTTGGGGGGCGCCGGGGAAGGAAGCCGGTGCAGGGCATCAGCCGGCCCCCTGGGCGGTTGCGCGTTTACGTTCGGGGATCGGGCTGCCGGAAGCGAAGGCTTCGCGGATGAGCGCCAGTTCTTCGGTGTTTGGCGGATAAGGATAGTTCCACTGCTGTACGTCGGGGAGGCAGTTCCCGAACGGGCGGTTGCAGGCGACCTCGCCGTCGGGGCCGAGGCAGCCGGTCGTCATGAAGGGGGTGCCGAGCGAGATGACACGGTCGCGCTCCTCCGGTGAGAGGCCGAAGTCCGTGATCCGCCCCGATGGGGAAAAATGCATCCGGCTGTGGCTGCTCAGATCATTCTCTATCAGATAGCGCGCGAGCTGGATCCTGAGGTAGGTGTCCCAGGCCGGCTGCGGGCGGTTGCCCAGTGCGGAGCCTTCCTCGGCAAAGAAGGAAAAGAGGTGGTTTACGACCCCTTTTTGCCAGAGGCGATCCATGAGGGAGACCATCTCCTCCTCGGTCTCGCCCATGCCGACCATCAAGTGTGCGCCGACGTTCAGCGGGCCGAAGACGGTCAGGGCCTGATCGAGGGTGCGCCAATAGGTCTCCCAGCGATGGGGGCCGGAGACCGCCTTGCCGCGGTAGCGGTCGAAGAGCTCGGGCGTGGCGAGGTCGATGGCGATGCCGATCTTGTCGGCGCCCGCCTCGTGCATGCGGCCGAAATCCTCCTCCTTCATGATCGTGGGACTGATCAGGATCGAGATGGGCAGGGCTGTGTCCCGGCCGAGGCGCTCCGTCATCTCGATCGTGGCGCGGGTGCACTTGCCGTTGGTGATCATAGAGATGCAGGTGCGCTGCACGAAACGGGGGGCGCGATTGATCGCTGCGATGATCTCATCCATGGAGAAGACGGGCCACTCGACGTGTATGAAGCTTTTCTCGCGGTAGGTGCCGGGGCGTTTTTTAGCCAGGCCGCAATAGGCGCAGTTCGCCGCGCAGCCCTCGGGATAGTGCACCAGAAGATTCACGCAGCGGTTTACCGCGCCGCGGTACATCCGCCCACGCATAAGATCGAGGGAGATCGCCGTGGCTTGGCTCATCTTGGCAAAAGCAGGACTTTCTTCTTTTTTCATGGCATTAAATCGATAATTTAAAGCTGAATATCATGTTTTCACGGGCGCGCCGGGTGCTTAAAGGCGGACCTGATTTTCTTTGGCCTTGAGGATCGCCGTTGTGAGCGTCGGCAGGTCGATGCCGTGGATCATGTCGTCCCGCCAGACCTCGGTCAGCTTCTCCTGAATGGCGTCGGGACGGGCCGAAGACCACTTAAGGGCGTCCTCGAGCCGTTTGATGTCCGCGGAAGTCGAGAAAAAATCGCCGGTGATCAACACCTGCTCGATGGCGGCCCCCGAAAGGGAGAGATAGACTTCCAGCAGCCCTCCCGGCGTTTTCATCTGCCCCACCCCCATGCGGACCCGCGGATGCTTGTGGGAAAAGATCCAATCATCCTGGGTGTATCGCTCCTCGATAAAGCGGTCGATCGTCTCTTTTTCCCAACTGTCCGGCTCGTCCTGCCGGAAGTTGATGCCGAACTCCTCTTCGAAGGCGTTTTCGACGGCGCGCATCACCTCGGCCATCGAGAGATCGGAGCCGCTTTCATGGGCGAGGGTCGTCATCCGCTGGCTGAAGCAGTTGTAACCCTTGTCCTGAAGCTTGATGAGAGGCGTATTCATGATGTCGACCATGAGTTCGACATCGAAATCGACCAGGAGGCTGGTGTGAAACAGGAGGCTTTTGCCGGCATCGGCTGCAGCCGAAAGGCCGGCGACCTTGCGCCCGCCCACCTCGAGATCGTTCTTCGGCTTGAAATATGCGGGAACGTCGAAGGACCCGACGGCGTTCGCCAGGACGCGGCTGAGGGATTCGAATACCCCGCCGACCCCTTTCTTGAGGCCCGGGTAGTCCACATCGATGCCCAGGCCGAGGGCCAGGATGCGCGGCCCCATGATAACGGTGCCGCCGCCGGTGCTGCGCCGGTTGAATTCAACCCCGCGGGCCCGGCAGCGGTCAAGTTTGAGGGCCGCCTCGATATCCTGATACTTTCCGACGATCACCGAGGGAACGAAGGTGTACAGGTGCAGGATCGGAGGAGACTGATGATTCGCCACCGACTGGGGCAGGGTGTCGTCGATCGCGAGTCCCTCCGCTGTCGAGAGGGACCGCGAGAGCTCTTTAAACAATCGCCAGGAACGGACCATGGGTTCTCAAACTAGGCCTTGGCCTTTTCCTCCTCGGCGCGTTTGATCTCACCTTCGATGAACGCCACGACCTTAGCTCCCTGCATGAGCTTCGGCAGTTCATCGTCGAGGGCGGAGGCCTCGATGGTGAGGATCCAGCCTTTGCCGTAGGGATCGGTGTTGATGAGGCTGGTGTCTTCCTCGAGGTCTTCGTTGATCTCGACGATCTCACCGGAGACCGGGGCGACCAGTTTGCCGATCCACTTGCGCGACTGGATCTTGCCGCAAACCTCTCCCTGGCTCACGTCCTCTTCTTCTTCCGGAAGGTCCACAAAGACGATGTCTCCGGCTTCCTTCTGGAAAAAATCGGTCATGCCCACGGTGACCTTGTCGCCGTCGACGCGGGCCCAGCTGTGGTCCTCGCTGTAGTAGAGGTCGTCAGGCATGTTGTAGCCCTTGATGTCCGCCATGTTCTTACCCTCCTTGAAGTCTTGATTGCACGATTTCTAAGGTTGTGGGACTTCCACCTGTCCGAGCCGGGAGGCCCTCTTCAAGCGGCCTGGTCGGCCTGCGCCCCCGTTCCGTGACATTCGGCCGGGGGCCGTGTGTACTGCCGGGCCATGTGGATCCGCTCCCGAGAAGGCGCTCGAAAGCGGCGTCGGGGACCGCTCGGGGCAATGCCCCGCCGCGCGAACGCAGGCATCCGGGCTTGCGCTAGAAACGGCGCCGGGTGACGGGCTCTCCGCGGGTGGCCGGCAGCATCGGCCGATTTTCCAGTGGGAAAGTTTCTAGCAGCACAGAGCCCAGAAATCAAGTACATTCAGGCGCGGGCCGAAATGCTCAAGAGCGGCCTTCGAATCGGGCGCGGACCGCCCTGGCATGCAGCGGAAGCCCTTCGGCCTCCGCAAGCGTGACAACGGTCTCTTTCAGGTTGGCCAGGCCTTGTTTGCTCAGGTACTGAAAGGTGGGTTTCTTGATGAAGTCATCCACCGAGAGCCCTGAGAACATCCGGGCGCACTGTCCGGTCGGGAGGACATGGTTGGTGCCCGAGGCATAGTCCCCGACAGGGACTGGCGCGTAGTTCCCGAGGAAGATCGAGCCGGCATGACGGATCCCCTGCAAGGTCAGGAACGGATCACGCGTCATGATCTGCAGGTGTTCGGGGGCGTATTCGTTCGTGAAGGCGACGGCCTCGCCGATGGAGGTCGTCGTGAGGATCCTCCCATTGCGGCGGATCGAGATCTCGATGATTTCTTTGCGGGGGAGTTCATCGAAGGCGGCCTCGATCGCCTTGGCGACGTCCTCCGCCAGGGGGGCGGACGGCGTCACGAGCAGGGCGGCCGAATCGGGGTCGTGCTCGAGCTGTGAGAGCAGATCGACAGCCACGAGCTCGGGGTCCGCGGTCTCATCGGCGAGGATCAGGGCCTCGCTCGGTCCGGCGGGGGAATCGATATCGACCCGGCCGTACACCAGCATCTTGGCGGCTGTCACGTATTTGTTGCCGGGGCCGACGATCTTGTCGACCCGCGGGACCGAGGCCGTCCCGTAGGCCATGGCGGCGATTCCCCAGGGGCCGCCGACCTTGAAGATGCGGCGGCATCCGGCAAGGCGGGCCGCCGCCAGAGTCACGGGGTTGACCTGCATGCCGGGGCCCGCCGGGGTCGTGGCGATGATCTCTTCCACACCGGCGACCCGGGCGGGGATGATGGTCATCAGGGTCGTGCTCGGATAGGCCGCCCGGCCGCCCGGGATGTAGCAGCCCACCCGTTCGATCGGGCGCGTGATGCGCCCTGCGAGGATGCCCTCGGCCACGTAGGTCGACCACATCTCGCGCTCGCGCTGCGCCTCGTGGAAGCGCCTGATGTTCGCCGCGGCCGCGCGCAGGGCCTCCATGACCGATGGGGCCACCTTTGCGACGGCGGCATCGATCTCGGCGGGGGCGGCCTCCAGGTCGCCCGGCCGGACGTCCGGCGCGAACTCGCGGCTCATGTCGACGAGCGCCTCATCCCCGCGGTTCCTGACGTCCGCCACGATCTTTCGCATGTCTTCGTAGACGGCCGAGATATCGGCCATCGAGCGGTCGAGGATCGCAGCGCGCTGCTCCGGACCGAGCGATGCCAATGGCTTGGGTGTGATCATCATATCTCAAAAAATCTCCTTGCGTTGCGATGGTCTCTGATCGAAGCGGGTTCCGAGCCTCGTCAAAAAGGCGGGAGGCTCGCGAATCCCGTTCGGCTCCGCGGGCGGATCACGGGGCGCAGCGCCCGTTCACACCGGGTGGAACAGCCCCCCTGCACGATGCTTTCCGGGGCATGCGGGGCGCATGGCTCCATCTTCCGGCCTTGGAGCGGTTTTCGAGCTGGCGCCGGGCGGAACAGGCACAGCCTTCAGGCGGTGCCCCGATCCGCGAAAAAGTCGTGCAGGGCGTCGACCGTGCTCTGAAACGCGAGATCGCCCCAGGGGATCTCCTCCCTCGAGAACCAGCCCACCTCGCTGGTTTCGTCATCGGGGTGGAAGTCGCCGTCCACCGGGGAGGCGATAAAGACCAGAACGACGTTCGGCTGCCCTTCGTAGGAATAGACGCCGAAAAGGCGTTCGATGCGGCTTTTGAGCCCGCATTCTTCCAAGGTCTCCCGGACGGCCGCCGCCTCGGCCTTCTCCCCGCGGTCCACGTAGCCGCCCGGCATGACCCATTTGCCCTTTTCGGGCTGGATGGCCCGCCGCAGGAGAGCGATCCGCCCTCCTTTCCTGAGGATCGTGCAGGCGACCAGTTTGGGGTCCTGGTAGAGGACGAAGCTGCAGACGGTGCACACCAGCCGCGCCGGCTCGTTCACCTTCAGGCATTTGCGTTCGAGGGGCTTGCCGCAGACCGGGCAGAACCGGAAAGGGCCGAAATGCGCCTCATAGACGGACTGAATCACGGATTCCATGAAATCCCCTCTTCATCCCCGGCCGAGGGCCGGCGGGGATGCTTCCCGAAAGGTACCCGCACCGGCCGGCTGAGCCAGACGAAATCCGCCATGCCGCGTTCGAGAACGAGATCCGGGGAGGCGGGATAGGGAAGAACGACGGCGGCATCCGCGGGCGCGCGTTCGACGGTGCGGTCTGGAACGCCGAAGCCGTATTTCAGGTGTCCGTTGCCGGCGAAGACCGCGATCCGCGCTGCGGGGTTTTCGAGCTTGAACCGCGCGATGTTCTCGGCCATGGTGTCCTCCCAGACGCATTGCGCCTGGTAAAACCGTTCGAAGTCCTCCGTCCGGCCGTGCGCGGCATGGAGCGGAAAAACCGCCTGGACGAACTCCCGGTGCGCCTCCCGGGTCAGATCGATTTCGGGGGCGATCTGCGCTCTTTCTTCCGGAGAAAGGCTCTCGATGCCCGTGCGCGCCACCTTTTTGACGATTTCGCGCGGGGCGTTGATGGCGAGGATGCGCCCCTGCTTCGCCCGTACGAGGTCCAGAAGAGGACGGTAATAGTGATAGGGGAATCCCCATTCGGCATCCCACTGCGCCTCTTCGAGAAAGGCCGCCTCATCCAGGTCTCCGGCAAGGTAGCGGTCGAGGGCCTCCTGCTGAGTCGCCTGAAAGAATTCCATGGCGATCACCGGGTGGACCTCGCCGTGGATCCAGCGCTGGAGGATTTGAACCTGCATCAGGTGGTGCTCCGGATCGCTGTGAACCTCGCCGATGAAGAGCAGATCCTTGTGTTGGAGCGCCTCCATCATCGCCTCGAAGCCCACTGCGGCGCCGGCCTCGACATCGATGATTTCCCCGGGCCGGAAGAGGGTCTCACTGCCCTCCACCTTGACCGTTACGGGCTTCATCAGCGGCCTGCGCGCGGCGCACCCGGTTGAAAGCAGGAGGCCTGCGAAGAGCATTCCTGCGAATGCGATGTGGACGGTGCTTCGGTTCAAAATCACACTCCCGGTCAGCTTCGTGGAAAAGGGCGGCGGCAATGAACTTGACTGCCAGCATCCTTATCATTTAGGTTAGCGGGTGTCTATCCCTAAAAAGAGATTGCGGCGCTTCCAGAGGTCGACCGCATGAAAACGGATCCGGGAGCGAGAAGGAATATGCAAACCAAGGCTGCGGAGCAGGACCCTCTCAAAGGTTATCCCCACGAGATCATCCTCAAGGACGGGACCGGTGTCACCCTGCGCTGCCTTCGGCAGGGCGACGAGGAAGCCCTCGCGGAGATGTTCCGGCATTTTTCCGCGGATGAACTCTGGTTTTTGAACGACGATGTGACCGAGCCGGCCGTGATCCGGAACTGGATCCGGCACCTCGATCCCGTCCGCATCGTCTCCATCGTGGCGTGTCTCGAAGGGCGGATCATCGGCAATGCCGCCCTGATGCGCAAGCGCTTCGGTGCGAAGAGCCACATCGGGAAGATCCGGATCATGGTGGACCCGGCCTTCCGGGAGCGGCGCCTGGGGACCTGGATGCTCCTCGATCTCATCAACCTCGGGATGTCCACGGGGCTCAAGGCACTGGTCATCCGGCTGGTGCCGGACCGCGACCTGGCGGTGATCGACGGGGTCAAGAAGCTCGATTTCCAGGAAAAGGCGGTCTTGAAGGACTATGTCCTGGACCGTTCGGGGCAGGCTCACGATCTTCTGATCATGATGAAATACCTGCCGTCCCGGTGGAACCCATTCTGAAAATGACGCAGCAGGAGACCGTCGCCCGGGACGGGCTTGATCCCAAGCGGCTGCAGGAGATCCTGCCGGATGCACCCGGGGTCTACCTCTTCAAGGATTCCGGCGGGCGCGTCATCTACGTCGGCAAGGCCAAACGTCTCCGCAAGCGCGTCCTCTCCTATTTCAAGCCGCTCGATGAGCTTCCCCGCAAGACCGCCCACCTCATGGAGCGGGCCCGGGGCCTCGACACCCTCCTCACCGCTACGGAGAACGAGGCCTTCATCCTCGAGGCGAGCCTCATCCGCAAACACGCCCCCCGCTACAACATCATCCTGCGCGACGACAAGCGCTACCCGAGCGTGCGCCTGGATCCACGGGAGCGTTTCGCGCGCCCTTTCATCGTCCGGAAGACCCGCAAGGACGGCGCCTGGTACTTCGGGCCGTTCTCTTCCGCGAATGCGGTCAGGGAGACCCTCCGGGTGATCGACCGGGTCTTTCTGCTCCGCAAATGCCGGAACCGTGAGGTGCCGAAACGCTCGAGGCCCTGCCTGAACTACCAGATGGGGCGGTGCCTCGGGCCGTGCTGCCTGCCGGTCGATGCGTGGGAGTACCGCCGGATCGTCGAGCGGGTGCGCCTCTTTCTGGAAGGGCGGAGCACGGAGCTCGTGGCGCAGCTCCAACAGGAGATGCGGCAGGCGGCCGATGCTCTGGACTTCGAGAAGGCGGCGAGGCTTCGCGATCAGATCACCGCCATTGAGCGCACGGTGGAGCGCCAGCATGTGGTCTCGACCCGTTTCGAGGACCAGGATGTCGTCGGCCTCGCCGTGCGGGGGCACCTCTTTCAGATGGTCGTGCTCTTCATCAGGAACGGGGTCCTGGTCGGAAGCCGCCCCTATCTCATCCGCGAAAAGGAGGGCGATCGAGCCGAGGTTCTCGAGGCCTTCCTGAAGCAGTTTTACGCCCAGGAGTCCTTCATCCCGAAGCGGATCCTGGTCCCTGAAGCCGTGGGCGATCAGGAGGCTATCGAGAACTGGCTTTCCCAGGAGGCCTCGACCCGTGTCCGGATTTTGAGGCCGCAGCGCGGCGAAAATCTAAGGCTCGTCGAGATGGCCGCCGCCAATGCGCAGAGCGTCCTCGAGGCCCGCCTGAAGCAGGAGCACGAGGACCTCGTGCTGATGGTGAAGGACGCCCTTGCGCTCGAGGGTGCGCCGCACATCATCGAAGGGCTCGACATCTCGAACTTCCACGGCCACGCGCCGGTCGGGACGATCGTCTCCTTCGTGGACGGGATCCCTCACCGGCCAGGCTACCGGAGCTACCGGATCAGGAACGTCGACGGGATCGACGATTACGCGATGATGGGCGAACTCGTGGCGCGCCGGATGGAAAAGACGCCCTGGCCCGATCTTTTCCTGGTCGACGGCGGCAAGGGGCATCTCGCAGCGGTGCGGGCGGTCATCGACCGCTCACGGGGGGCGCACCCCGAGTTGCGCCCCCCCGATTCCGTTTCGATCGCCAAGCCCGATGAGGCGCGCCACGAGCGGTACGACAAGCTCTATGTCCCCGGGCGGAAGAACCCGATCGAGCTTCCGGGCGATCATCCCGTTCTGCTGCTGATGATGCACATCCGGGACGAGGCGCACCGCCGAGCGATCGGTCACCACCAGAAGCTGCTCGCCCGGCGAATGCACGCGTCGATCCTGGATGCCGTACCCGGGGTCGGCAAGGCGCGCAAAGCGTCGCTGCTCAAACGTTTCCGGGATGTCGAGGCGCTCATGGAGGCGTCGGTCGAGGAGTTGGCGGCCGTGCAGGGCATCTCCGGCCCGCTTGCGTGTGAGATCAAAAGCTTTCTGGAACGGTTGCGGCTCGAGTCCGGCCCCTCCCGTCGCGATGACGGCCCCGGCCCTGAAGCCCCGGGGGATTGATCTTTTATAGGCCGCGACGCATGAGTGCTTGCATTTTCCGGTCTAAAATTCTTTAATAAGAGGTTGACTTTTGGATGGGACTCCGCTCCATGTTTCGATCCCGGCAGGGGAACCGCCTTTTTGGGCTGGAGATGTGCACTTGCGTAAAAATATATTCGGATGGAGGCGGGCTGGGAAGGTCGACCGGTTCATCAGCCCCGGTCCTTCAGGCGTAAGCCCGGCGCACCCGTTGAAGCCGCGGCCCGGTATCTTTGCCATCGCGTGACACTGCGTGCGCGGGGGGTGGAAGGAAGTTATGTTCGGAAAAATCATCAAAGGCATCTTCGGCAGTCAGAACGAACGCGAACTGAAGCGTATCGCACCCATCGTAGCCAGCGTCAATGAACTGGAACCCTCGATCCAGAAGCTGACCGACGACGAACTGCGTGGAAAGACTGCCGAATTCAAAGAGCGCCTGAGCCAGGGTGCGGTCCTCGACGACCTTCTGCCCGAGGCCTTTGCCGTGGTCCGCGAGGCGTCGGTGCGGGTCCTCGGCATGCGGCACTTCGACGTGCAGCTGATCGGCGGGGTGGTCCTGCACCGCGGCAAGATCGCCGAAATGAAGACCGGCGAAGGAAAGACCCTCGCCGCGACGCTGCCCCTCTACTTGAACGCGCTCACCGGCCGGGGTGTGCATCTCGTGACGGTGAACGATTACCTGGCCCGGCGCGACGCCGAATGGATGGGCGGAATCTACCGCTTTCTGGCTCTGACGGTCGGGGTGATCGTGCATGGAATGAACGATGCCGAACGGAAGCAGGCCTATGCGTGCGACATCACCTACGGCACCAACAACGAGTTCGGGTTCGACTACCTGCGCGACAACATGAAGTTCGATCCGGTGGACCTGGTTCAGCGTGATTATTATTACGCGATCGTGGACGAGGTCGACAGCATCTTGATCGACGAGGCGCGCACCCCGCTCATCATCAGCGGTGCAGTCGAACACAGTGAGAACAAGATCTACAGCGAGGTGAAGCCCCTCGTCATCCATCTGAAGAAAAAGCAGGGGACCGAGATCCGCGCCCTCCTGGCCGAGGCGCGCCGGCGGCTGGAGGAAGGGGACCTGAGCGAAAGGACGATCGAGATCCTGGTGCAGATCAAGCGCGGAGATCCCAAGAACCAGACCTATCTCGGCATCCTGGCCGAGCAGCCCGCGCTCAAGAAGGAGATCGACCGGCTGGAGAACCTTTACAGCGCGCAGAAGATGCTCGGCGACCTGGATGAGATCCTTTACTGCACGATCAACGAGCGGAGCAACGCGGTCGAATTGACCGACAAAGGCATCAAACTCCTTTCGAGCGGAAACCTCGGGGAGTTCGTCATGCCCGACATGGATGAGGAAAGCCGCGCGATCCAGGCGAACGAAGAGCTCGGTGAGGAGGAAAAGGTCGAGCGCATCAAGGAGCTCGAGGAGAACTATATCCGGTCCTCCGAACTCCTGCACGCCACGCAGCAGATGATCAAGGCCTACTGGCTCTTCGAGAAGGACGTCCACTACGTCATCAAGGACGACCAGATCATGATCGTGGACGAGTTCACCGGCCGGATGATGCCGGGCAGGCGCTGGAGCGACGGCCTGCACCAGGCGGTGGAGGCGAAGGAGGGGGTCTCGGTGGCCGGCGAGAATCAGACTTTGGCGACGATCACCTTCCAGAATTTTTTCCGGATGTACGAAAAGCTTGGCGGCATGACCGGCACCGCCGACACGGAGGCGGCGGAGTTCCAGAACATCTACAAGCTCTCCGTCGTGGTGATCCCCACCAACCGGAAGATGATCCGCAAGGACTTCGCCGACGCGATCTACAAGACCGAGCGAGAGAAGTTCAAGGCCGTCGTGGACGAAATCACCGAACTCTACCAGAAAGGTCAGCCGGTTCTAGTGGGTACGATCTCGATCGAAAAGTCGGAGATGCTGAGCAAGATGCTCAAACGCAGCGGCGTCCCGCACTCGGTTCTGAACGCAAAGCACCACGAGAAGGAGGCGGAGATCATCGCCCAGGCGGGGCAGGCCAGGACGGTCACCATCTCGACGAACATGGCCGGCCGTGGAACCGACATCGTTCTGGGCGAGGGGGTGCGGGAGCTCGGCGGCCTTCACATCCTCGGCACTGAACGTCATGAGAGCCGCCGGATCGACAATCAGCTCCGCGGCCGGGCCGGGCGGCAGGGCGACCCGGGCAGTTCGCGCTTCTATTTGTCCCTTGAAGACGATCTCCTGCGGATCTTCGGGTCGGAGCGGATCTCCTCGATCATGGGGCGCCTCGGCATGGAAGAGGGCGAACCGATCGAACACGGCCTCATCTCGAAGGCCATCGAGAACGCACAGAAGAAGGTGGAGGCGCACAACTTCGACATCCGCAAGCATCTCCTCGAGTACGACGATGTCATGAACAAGCAGAGGGAGATCATCTACTCTCTGCGGCGGGATGTACTGAGAGGGGAGGGGCTTGGGGGCATCATCGATACGATGATCGAGGAGCGGATCGAGGCCCTGGTCGAGCAGTATATCGACCCCAAAGAACATGCGGAGGACTGGAATGTCCAGGGCCTGAGCGACCACGTCATCCGGGTCTTCGGCTTCAGGCCGAAGATTACGGAAAAGGACATGACGGAAGAGGCGTTCGACAGCCTCAAGCCCGAAGACGTGCTCGACCTCATCAAAGAGCAGGCGCGCACAGCTCTCAACGAGCGGCGTGAGCTTCTCGGGGCGGAGGACTTCGAGCGGCTGGAGCGTTTGATCATGCTCCAGATCATCGACACGCGCTGGGTCGACCACCTCCAGGACATGGAGCACATGAAGGAGGGGATCGGGCTCAGGGGATACGGCCAGCTGGATCCCCTCCGGGAGTATCAGAAGGAGGGGTTCGCCCTCTTCGAGGGCCTGATGGACCGCATCCGGGAGGAGACGCTGGGGACGCTCTTCAAATTGCAGTTCGTCAGGCGGCAGGCGGAGCCCCCGCCCGAGAAAAAGAGGCAGCTCCAGATGAGCCATGGAGGCGGCGCGGAGAGCGCCAAGCCAGCCACGGTCCGGCGGCAGGCGGCCAAAGTGGGCCGGAACGATCCCTGCCCCTGCGGGAGCGGCAAAAAGTACAAGAAATGCTGCGGCGCCGGTCTTTGAGAGGTGAGAGGAATGAACGATGACGAGATGATGGTGCAGGGTTTCAGATTTTCAGCGGTTTCAGCGGGGTTGAGGAAAAAACCTGGGCTCGACCTGGCGCTGATCTTCTCCGACCAGGATACGACTACGGCCGCAGGGATGTTTACGACCAACCGAGTCAAGGCCGCCCCTGTCCAGCTGGACCAGGAGAGGATCCGGACGGGCGCCGCCCGCGCGATTATCGCCAATGCAGGGAATGCCAACGCCTGTTCAGGGCGTGAGGGGTTCGAGGCGGCCCGGCGTTCTGCCGAGATCCTGGCGGCCAGTGCCGGACTGAAACCGGAGGAGGTGTTGGTGGCCTCCACCGGAGTGATCGGGCAGGTGCTTCCTCTGTCACGCATCGAAAAGGCCCTGCCGGAACTGGTTGGCGGGCTGGACCCACGCGGAGCGCCCAAAGCCGCCGAGGCGATCATGACCACGGATTCTTTCCCGAAGCTCAGCCGCTTTACGGGAGAGGCCGGTGGGAAGCCCTTTACGATTCTGGGAATGGCCAAGGGCGCGGGGATGATCATGCCCGACATGGCGACGATGCTCTGTTTCGTGGTGACCGATCTGCGCATCGAGACCCTGGCGCTCAGATCCGCCCTCCGGGCGGCGGTCCAGAAGACCTTCAACCGGATCACGGTCGACGGGGACACGAGCACGAACGACACGGTGCTGATCCTGGCGAACGGCCTTGCAGGGAACGGTCCCCTGGGGGAGACCGGCGAACTGACCTTCCGCGCCGGTCTGACGGAAGTGCTGGGCGAACTGGCTGAGATGATCGTACGCGACGGCGAGGGCGCGAGCAAACTCGTCCACATCCGGGTGAAAGGTGCGGTGGACGAGGGACAGGCGCTCCTGGCCGCGAAGACGGTGGCCAATTCTCCGCTCGTCAAGACCGCCTTCTATGGCCAGGACCCCAACTGGGGGCGCATCATGGCGGCCCTCGGCCGGTCGGGCGTGATTATGCAAGAGGAACGCGTGGACATCTGGGTCGATGATATCCAGATCGTAGCTGCTGGGCTGGGCCTCGGGGCGGAGGCCGAGGGCCGAGCGGCCGAGAAGATGCATGAGAAGTCCTTCGACGTAACGGTGGATCTTCACATGGGGCGCGCGGAAGAGCGGGTCAGCACCTGCGACCTCACCCACCAGTACGTCAGCATCAACGCGGATTACCGGACCTGATTCGGGCGGCCCGGCACTTGTCGTCTAGGCGGCCCGGTGAGGTGTCGAAGGCCCCCTCGAGTGGAAGAACTGCGCCGTCAGGGGATAGGCCGGGGCTTTTCCGGTGCGGGCCGGCCAACAGGAGGGATGA
The DNA here is from genome assembly GCF_000422285.1 of Desulfatiglans anilini DSM 4660. NCBI lineage: Bacteria > Pseudomonadati > Thermodesulfobacteriota > Desulfobacteria > Desulfatiglandales > Desulfatiglandaceae > Desulfatiglans > Desulfatiglans anilini. The sequence goes on along the minus strand of NZ_AULM01000045.1, from coordinate 4,529 downwards.
AGGAGAAAAGGCATCGCAATGGAGAAGAACGCGATCGAATGCGCTGTGGTCATGGCGGGGGGTTCCGGGACGCGCTTCTGGCCGATGAGCCGGGCGCTGAAACCGAAGCAGTTCCTGCCGGTCACCGGCGGCGAGCCCCTGCTCGTCGAGACCTGCAACCGTTTGAGCCCGATCCTGGGGGACGAACGGATCGTGGCGGTCCTTGGTGAGAGCCATCTTTCCGAGGCGAAGGCATGCTTGGGAGGACGCCCGATTCATCTGATCGGTGAACCGGTCGGCAGGAACACGGCTCCCTGCATTGCGCTCGGGGCCTTTTACGCCCGGTGGCGGGGCATCCGGGGAGCCATCGCATTCCTGCCCGCCGATCATCACATCGGGGACCGGCAGTCCTTTCTCGATGCACTCTGCGTCGCCGGGCGGAAGAGCCTTTCAGGCGGTATCGTAACCCTGGGGATCGTGCCCGACCAACCCGAGACAGGGTACGGGTATATCCGCCGCGAGGGGTCGGCCTTGACAGGTCCGGCGGAATGGGTTTACCGGGTCGCGGAATTTGTGGAAAAACCCGCCCTCGCAGATGCGAAAAGCTATGTTGCGAGCGGTGAATACTATTGGAACGCGGGCGTCTTCGTCGCGACGGCGGAGACATTGCTGATGGAGGTCGAGCGGCACCTGCCGGCGCTTTACAAGGCCCTTTCCCGTCTTGAAGGGGCGTTCGGGCGCGAGGGTTTCGCTGAAAGGCTCGGAGAGGTCTACGCGACGATAGAGGGGATCTCGTTCGACTACGGCGTCATGGAAAAACCGGAGGTAGAAGCCTATGTCGTTCCTTGCCGCTGCGATTGGAGCGATGTCGGCTCATGGGCCTCCCTTTACGCGCTCTGGTCTGTATCGCATGATGCCAAGGGCAATCTGGCGGATGCCGGCGCCGTCCTGATCGACTGCCGGGGCTCGTTCGTCCAGACATCCGGGAAGAAGATCGTCGCCTGCCTCGGGCTCGAGGACGTTCTGGTCGTGGATACGCCCGACGCCCTCCTGGTCACCCGCCTCGATCGGTCGCAGGATATCCGGAAGATCGTGGAGGCCTTGAAGGCTGCAGGAAAGGACGGGTACTTATAGTCCGTTCGCCTTGCGCTGCAGGCGCGCCAGGATGACGGGCATGGATTTTTCCTGGGAGCGCAGGGTCATGCGGCGCGCTTCGATCTGCCAGGATTCGGAGAGGCGCTGCAAAAAGGCCATGCTCGTCCGCCGCATCCCCTCGGCCAGGATGACCTCCCCCCCGGGGCCGAGAAACGTTTTGAAGAGGCGTTCGAGCGGTTCGAAATCCCTTTCGCTGTAAACCACCTCTGACCCGATGATCAAGTCGAAGGGCCCTTCCAGGTCGGGGCGGTGCCAGTCCAGACGCTGAATCTTGAGTTTTCCGCTGGAATCTGATAGATTCAACTCAGCGTTTGCCTGTGCGAACGCGAGCGCATCGGGGTTGTACTCCGTCATGGTGATACGGTGGCCGAAGGATGCCGCCACAATGCCCACAAGCCCCGCCCCGCACCCGATCTCCAATATCTGTCGCGATGGAGCCGGAGGCATGCCGGCCAAGGCATCGGCTAGAACGAGCGACGCCTCCCAGATCTTTGCCCAGAGCGGGAAATCGCGCATCGGATCATCCGGGTCGATGAAGGAGTCGAGGGTCTTGGGGAGCAGGAGCCGGTAACGGCGGTTTCGGACGACCACCTCTTCGGTCTGGGTGGGGTGGTTTTGCTGGAAGGCTTCGAGATCCATGCGGTCGATCCTTAAAGCTGATAGTGATGTGGTGCAGGCGAAACCGCCAGGAGACAACGCCCCGGCCGGTATAATCGTCAGTCCGGGACGGCTTTTTCGGAAACGCAGATCCGATCCCGCCGGGTTTTCAACCGGGAAGTGCGGGCTTTTCTTTGTACGCTTCGCGGTGGGTCCCGGCTTGGCCAATATCAAGGAAATCAAGCATTTGCGCGGAGGCGACCTGCAGGTCGCCGCACAAGCAAACGTGCGGATTGATGCCGAGATCGGCCAAAAAGACCGTTTACTGAGGAAATCTAACCTAGCGGACGCTTGGCTGCTTGTCCACCCCAAAATGTGGATGCCACCGGCCCAAGGGCGTATTTCAGCAAAAAAACTGAAGGAGGCAGGATTCCATTGCAGGCAGATCACGTGCACGAACCCACAAAAATCCTACCAGAGCGGATCCCCTTGGTTCTCGCGACGCGCAACAAGGGTAAATTGTATGAATTCAAATCGTTATTGAATTATTTTGATGTAGAACTTAAGACTTTGGATGATTTCGGACCGATCCCGAGCATCGAGGAGGACGGGGAGACCTTCGAGGACAATGCGGTCAAGAAGGCCCGGTTTACCGCGCGCGTCCTTGGGTTTCCGGCCTTGGCCGACGATTCGGGGCTGGTCGTCGATGCGCTTGGAGGAGAACCGGGCGTCCGTTCCGCGCGCTTTGCCGGGGATGGTGCGAGCGATGGGGAGAACAACGCGAAGCTCCTGCTGCAGATGGAGGGTGTGGAGGACAGAAGGGCCGCGTTTTGGTGCGTCATTGCCATTGCTGTCCCGCGGGGGCCGGCGCTCATCTATGAGGGGAAATGCGAAGGCGAGATCACCCGGAAACCAGCTGGGGCTTCGGGGTTCGGCTACGACCCGGTGTTTTTCTATCCGCCCCTCGGAAAAACGTTTGCGGAAATCGACAGCGAGGAGAAGAACCGGGTGAGCCATCGCGGCCGCGCCTTGCAGGAATTAAAAAGTGAATTCGGAAAGGTTTTGATCTGGCTCCGGCAGCGGCTGCTCGAAGAGCCGTGAAAAAAATCTGTAACCAAAACGCGAAAAGTGCCTCTATATTTGACAAATCATATTGAATGCCTATTTTGATAAAACGTGCACGACAGAGATGAACGAGGGCTAAATGAGTGTTTATCCGGCAATAAGGCTTTGAACACGAAATAGTTTCCAATCCGGGAAGAGGGCTTCTGGACCCATATCCAGGATATCAAGCGCTTGGGCGCCGGCGATTTCGTGGCTTCCGCGCACCCGAACGTACAGATTGAAACCGAGATGGGCAGAAGGCCGCATCTTCTGATGGAAACCAGCCAATTACCCTGGAGGAGGTTTTGCAATGTTGGAAGTCACCGAAAAAGCAAGCGAGATGATTAAGGAATTTTTGAAGGATCGTGATATGATTCCACCGATCCGGATCATGATGTCGCAGGGCGGCTGAGCCGGGCCCTCTCTGGGTATGGCTCTGGATGAGTCAAGAGAGAACGACGAGGTTTTCGACGACCGCGGCCTGACCTATGTCATCGAAAAGGATTTGTACACGCGGATCAAACCGATCAAGGTGGATTACGTCAATTCAGCGTTTGGAGCGGGTTTCAATATTTCATCCAATATGCCGATGGGCGCCGGCTGTGGAGGCTCCTGCGGCAGCTGCTGAACATCTTGAGCATACCTGAATGTAGAAAAGCCCGCACCGTCTCCTGTCAGGGGTCGGTGCGGGCTTTTCTTTCCCTGTTTCAGAATGCCCCGAGTTGGCAGCCGGCTATCTTCACACCCAGCCTTTCGCAGGCTGCAGAGACCGCCATCCTGGGGATTTTCAACCGCTTCGCGATGTCCCATGCCCCCTTGCAGTGGAGTTTGCCGTTCTGGAGTTCCGAGCGGATCGCGGCTTCGAGCTCGGGGGAGACGCTCTCGGCCGGTTTGACGATCCGTCTTGCGGGCTGATACCCGAATAGGCCCAGCTGGCACTTGCAGATGGGGATCTCCAGCGTATCCAGGGTGAACCCGATCTCTAAAGGCGGCACCTCGAAGCGCGCCGCGATGTCGTGCGCGACTGCGCAGGGGACGCCTTCGGGCTCGGCGAGCTCGCGCAGGGCGGCGGCGATCTCCGCCTGGGGGGAGCGCTCCGGCGAATGCTTTTTCGCATAATGGCCTTTCATCTCGTGGGTCATTGTCCATCCCTCCGATCTTCAAACCCTCAGCGGAATTGACCTTCTTTCATTCGGTAACAGCGTAGTGTCCACCCGGTAATGATTTGCCGGTACTACCCGGATTCTGCATTCCCGAAATGGGAATTTCTTCCCAATCCCGAGCGAAGCGGGCGTTTGCACGGAGGCGAGCTGCAGGTCGCCGCACAAGCAAACGTGCGGATTGACGCCGAGATTGGCCAAAAAGACCATTTCTGGATGGAAACTGTTATGAAACGGGCTCTTGTCAAGTGAAAAGTTCTGAAAAGCTCCTGTTTAATCGACGCCGCTTTACGGGGCCTTGCCGAGAATGGGCCCTGCGTGGAGCTCGTCGGAGCCAAGGCCCCGTAAAGCGGCGTTCCTTTTTATCTTTATCTTGTCATGACTCCTCCATCGGAGTTCTGTTTCTGCAAGAGGCCCTGAGGTTTCTTCGACGGTGAATCAATCTGCTATTCGTGGGTTGGGTACCAACACTATTCGGTATCCGTCCGGAGGTACTCGATCTATTGAACGTGAGTCAAGCAGACCTTGTCACAT
>NZ_AULM01000044.1 GCF_000422285.1 Desulfatiglans anilini DSM 4660 | reverse complement strand
GTAGAGGCATTAACGAATATCAGTGATAAATATATCCTGATGGGGGATAAAGAGAAAGCTTCGGAGGTCCTACTGCTAGCGTTGGGAAGTGTTGATTCTATTGACTCAAAAGACTTGCGCAGCTTGAGGTTAAAAAAAATCGTTATATGTTATGAGAAACTGGGAAACAGTGGTAAGGCTATTGAAGTTTTATATTTAATCGATGAGGGGAAGGAGAAAATAGAGACATTAATTGAATTATCCGAAATTTATAGGCGGAATGATAAATTAGAAAAGTCGAAAAAATTGCTTGATGATGCATCTAGTATTGCCATCACAATAGATCATATTGCATTGAGATGTTTATCGTTGGAGAAAATTGCTAAGGGATATGTCAACGCGGGATATTATGATAAAGCCTTAGAAATTTGTAAAAATTTTGATGAGAAGCCAGTAGAAGTTATAGCTTTTAAAAGCGAAGTATTAATGGGCTTGGCGGAGATATGTATTGAAGCCAACCAATTGGAATACGCTAAAAAAATGTTGTTTCAATCATTAGAGAATGCTAGCAAAGCGCAATCGGAAGTGTTGTTTGTACAAGCTCTTTGTGAATTTGAAGAAATATTGCAAAAAGCAAAATGGCAAATAGAGGAAAGGGACAGAGTGAGTTTGCAGCGAATGATTCAATACTCTTTTCCAAAAAATGAGATCTTGAGCGGTAGTATGTTGTCATTAGGAAATGAGATGAAATAATACGAAAAGGATTATTTTAAAGGAAGAAATATCGAGTAGCTATAAATTAGCTTTTTGAAGATTTTGAGGTGCGTATAAAATCCTCTGAAAAATCGAACCCAAAAACCCCCGATTTTCGGGGGTTTTTACTGCCTGATTTTGCTGCGTAAAAAACAAATGTTTTATACGGGGTCATTTTAGCCCGTAGATATTTGATTTTTAGAAAAATTCCATCATAATAGGCAATAATAATTTCCTCTCCGATGAAACGTCCTTCCTGAGAAACTCTTCCGCGTCTACCTCTCCCCTTTCCCCTGCCTCTTTCTGTTTGGCGGTTAAAACTAACCCTTAAACAAGAAGGAGGGAATCATGAAAGTTCTTTCAAAAACGCAATGAGCTTCCTGGTGAAAATTTTCTGAGAGTCATTCCCAAATCCTGAAGAGAACCTTTTATGGATCCAGCGCCATCAGCGGGCGAAATTTGCCCGTTGGCGGCAGATTTCTGGCCGACAGGAGGAATTCGTCACACTTTTTGACACTATGACCTGCCGAGGAGGAAGACAGCATGAAAGATATGTTGATCCATTGCGGGGGCGAAGGGGTGGATAGGGAGGCCCTCGATCTCATTCCTTTGCCCGAGGCGACGGACAGTTATGTTCCGGTTTCACATTACGATTTGACTGGAAGGGTCAAGGTTTTCTGCGACGCGATCCTCAAGGATTACGCCCTGATCGGCGAAAGCTATGCTATCGCCCGAAATGGCAATCAAATGTTTGCTCTGCTTAAGTTCCGGACCGAAGACGAGGAAACGGGATTGTCTGTGGCTTTCCGGAATTCCTATGATCGGTCGATGTCAATCGGCCTGGCCGTCGGAGCGACGGTGTTTATCTGTGATAACCTGGCCCTCCAAGGCGATCTGGTGGTAATGAAAAAGCACACCAAGAACGTCTGGAATGATCTGGAAGGGAAAATCATCACCACTCTTTACAAAAGCATTGAGCGCTACAGCCAAATCCTGGTGGATCGGGATACTTTGAAAAGCCGGAGAATCTCCGATGACCAAGGGTTCCAATTCCTGGGGCTGGCCTACGGCCACGGGATCCTTTCCCCAAGACAGATGCCGGTGGCCAAAGAAAAATGGATGAATCCGGAATATGAAGAATTCCAGGATCGGAATTATTGGAGCCTCTACAACGCCTGCACTGAAGCCCTCAAGTCCTCCCCGCCCATGGCAGTAATGGAAAACCACGTCAAACTTCACAACGCCATTCTCGCCTTTTAGGGAAATCCGAAAACGCGGACAAGATTTGTTGCGCGGGCCGAAATGGGCCCGGCGGGAAGGAGTGGTCTATGTGGAACACCCCAACGGAAGAGGACCTAGCTAAAATCCCCCGACTCTACAAGACTGAGCACATTCCCCTTCGGGAAAAGCTGATCCAGCTCCATTTCTTCTTTGGCGACTCAGATTGGTATATCGTCGAGTATGACGGCGGGGATATTTTCTGGGGCTTTGCCATTCTTGGCGGAGACCTGATGAACGCCGAATGGGGCTATATCCCCTTCAGTGAATTGAAGAGCCTGAATATCGGCGGGTTCCTGGTGGATCGGGATCTGTATTGGGAGGTCCAGCCAGCCGGCCAGGTGTACAAAATCCGGCAGGCCTGGTGCCACAGTCATTGGGAGGACAGTCTTCCAAACAGTGCACTCGCTTGTGGAGGGGAAATCGGAAGCGAAAAAGCGTAACTGGTTAGAAAGAAAAGATAACCATCAAAAGAAAAAACCCAAACCGAGGTTCAGTGAGCCTCGGTTTTTCATCTCAATTCAAGAGAAAATATTTTTGGGGCTTGCCTATTGGAAAGTTTGAGCTAGAATAGTTTTATATTCACATAATTCTAAGGAGTTGCATAAAATAATGAATAAATTAGATCTCACCGATAACGAAAAACGTGATGTCATAAAATATCTTGAACTAGACAGACCTTTGCCGGAGAAATATCGGTTTTTATTATTTGATAGCGTCCGCGAGGTTGAACTTGTATGGAATGGCAAAACCGATGAAATCGAAAATTTAGTTTTGCCTTTTCAGGTCATTGAACAAATTGATGAGCCAAGGAGTGAGGATAAAATCACGGATCAAACATCGTTGTTTGATTTGTCTGGCCGGCAAATCAAAGGTTGGTCGAACAAATTAATTTGGGGAGATAATAAGTTAATTTTATCATCGCTTAAAAACGGACCATTACGGAAAGAAATAGAAGCAGAAGGCGGCCTAAAATTGATTTATATTGACCCACCATTTGATGTAGGTGCGGATTTTAGTTTAGATATTGAAATTGGGGACGAAAGTTTTACAAAAAAACCATCTATAATTGAAGAAATTGCCTATCGTGATACATGGGGTAAGGGTACTGATAGTTTTATATCTATGATCTATGAACGTTTAAAGCTTATACACGGACTTTTGGCAAATGACGGTAGTATTTATGTTCACTGTGATTGGCGATTGAGTAGCTATATAAAATTGATACTTGACGAAATATTCAGCAAACACAATTTTCGCGGCGAAGTAATTTGGAAAAAAGATGCAGTCGGGAAGGGTGCAAAAAAGAAAGCCAGGCATTGGCCAAAAACTTTTGACAATGTAATTCTATATTCTAAAAGTGATAATTATATATTTAATTCTTTGTCTGCAGAATTGACAAATAAACAATTAAATGAATTTCGATATCAAGATTCCGATGGAAGAAAATTTAAAAGAACTACACTGGGTGATTATTCTAATAAATCTATTCAGGAGATGGAAAAGCAAAATCTAATCTATGTTTCTGCAACTGGAAAAAAATATAAAAAATATTATTTAGATGAATATTCACTTCAATTAGATTCCATCTGGACTGATTTACCAGGATTTGGTGTTGCTACTTCATCAGCTGAAATAATAGGCTACCCAACACAAAAACCAGAAAAACTTGTTGAAAGAATAATCACCGCATCATCAAACCAAGGTGATCTTGTTGCTGACTTTTTCTGCGGCAGCGGCACGACTTTGGCAGTGGCGGAAAAATTGGGCAGAAAATGGATTGGTTCGGATTTGGGTAGGTTTTCTATTCACACCACGCGTAAACGTTTGATTGGTGTTCAAAGAGAGCTCAAAAAGGCTGGCAAAGATTTTCGAGCTTTTGAAATTCTCAATATTGGCAAATATGAACGCGAACAATTTTTAAACATAAACGAAGATTTACGGAAGGAAGAAAAACATCGTCAAAAACAAGCTAAAGAAAAGCAGTTTATCAATCTTATTCTTTCCGCCTACAAAGCTGAACCCATTGATTCATACAATAATTTTGTTGGTAAAAAAAGAGACAGATTAATAGCCATTGGTCAAATTGATCGACCAGTAACTAATTATTTTCTAGAAAAAATACTCATGGAATGTAGAGAAAACGGAATCACTAAAGCTGATATTTTAGGCTTCGATTACGAAATGGGATTGGATTTTGAAGGAGCCAAAAAACTCGGAATTGATATCCAATTTAAAGTGATTCCTCGAGAAATTTTCGATAAGAAGGCTGTCGAGAAAGGGCAAGTCAAATTCTACGACGTCGCATATATCGAGGTTAAACCTATCGTTCGCGGCCGAAAAAATGCCAAGGAAATTGCGATTGAGCTAGTCGATTTTTCCGTCTTCTATAACCAGGATGACGCCCGCGAGGTGGAGGAGAAACTCAATGCTGGTGGAAGCAAGGTCGTCATTGAAAACGGCCAAGTAATAAAAATATCAAAAGATAAAAAAACTAATGCGATAGAAAAGGAAGTTCTAACAAAAAAATGGACAGATTGGATTGATTACTGGTCCGTAGATTTCGAATTTGAAAGCAAAAAAGAGTTCATTAAGGTGCTTGACGAAAACACCGGCGAAGAAAAAGAGCAATGGACTGGCAGTTATATTTTCGAGAACGAATGGCAGTCATTTCGAACCAAAAAAAATCGTTCGCTCGAACTAATCACCGCCTTCAAGGAAGTTAAAAACAGAAAGATGAAAATTGCAGTCAAAGTTATCGATATTTTTGGCAATGATACGACAAAGATTATAGAGGTTAATATTTAATAGCTATGGCACTTCATAAAGATTTCCCAAAAGACAAATTCGAGATTCTCGATCCAGCAATTAGGTGGTTCCCCGCCGATGAAGACTTGCGGAAGGAAGGTTACGAAAAACTTCTTCCGCCTTTTGTGCCAAGATTGCGAGAAGAAGTAGCTCAGTGGCGGAATGAAAATTATAAAGGCGCTAGCGAGACATCAAAGGCTTTGCTTAACTGGTGGTTTAATGAGCCACATACCATTCTAAACAGAGATGGGTTAAGTATTCCATTTCAATACTATTTTGCCCAAAGAGAAGCCGTAGAAACGATCATCTGGCTTTACGATACCGAGGGTGTAACCAGTAAATATGACCTTTTAAAGTTTGATAAACTTGGCCGGGTTAGCCCCAATATGTTTGCTGAAGACTGGCTCCGTTTTGTTATTAAAATGGCTACCGGAAGTGGCAAGACAAAAGTAATGAGTCTCCTATTAGCTTGGTCGTATTTCCATAAATTTTATGAAGAGAATTCAGAGCTAGCAAAAAATTTTCTATTAATAACTCCTAATATCATTGTTCTTGATCGCATCAAAGCTGATTTTGAGGGATTAAAAATATTTAATGAAGATCCCATTTTACCTGATAATGGATATTATGGGCAGAATTGGGAAGATGATTTTCAAATAAAAGTCCATTTTCAGGATGAGGTAGGAACAATTGCTAAGTCTGGGAACATTTTTCTGACCAATATCCATCGCGTATATGAAGGTAGCTTAAAGCAACCAAGTTTCTCAGATGATGACTTGTCAGATTACTTTTTAGGGAAAAAAGTCGTTGGTAAAACCACTGATTCAAAAATTGATCTAGGCGAAATAGTTCGTGATGTCGACGAATTAGTGGTAATTAACGACGAGGCCCATCATATTCATGATCCAAAGATGGCGTGGTTCAAATCCATTGAAGATATCCACAATAGGCTTTTGCAAAAAGGTAAAAAACTGGCTCTACAAATCGATGTAACCGCCACCCCCAAGAACAACCGTGGCGAAATTTTTGTGCAGACAGTTTCGGATTATCCCTTGGTAGAAGCCATCCATCAGGGTGTAGTAAAAAATCCAATCCTCCCGGATGAGGCTAGTCGAGCTAAATTAATAGAAAAACAGAGTTCTCTTTTTGCCGAAAAATATGAGGACTTTCTGCGATTAGGGGTTGAGGAATGGGAAAAAACCTACAATACGTTGGAACCGACTGGGAAAAAATCCATTCTTTTCATTATGACCGATGATACCAAGAACTGTGATGATGTGGCCACATTTCTGGAAAATTCATATCCAAAACTGAGAAACGCTATATTGACCATCCATACTAATAAAAGCGGTGAAATATCCGAGACCGTTAGCAGCAAAAAGGAGAAGGAGCTACAGGAACTTCGTAGAAAGGCTAATGAAATTGACAGCATGGAAAGTCCATACAAGGTAATCGTTTCTGTGCTTATGCTCAAGGAAGGTTGGGATGTAAAAAATGTGACGACGATTGTAGGTTTGCGCCCTTATGGATCCGATTCTAAAATTTTGCCTGAACAAACGCTCGGACGCGGTTTGCGGAGGATGTTTTTTGGTCAAGATGTTGAAGAATACGTAAGCATTATTGGCACACCTGCTTTCATGGAATTTGTGGAATCGATAAAAGCAGAAGGTGTTGAGCTTGAAAAACGTAAGATGGATCGTATGGGTAAGCCGATCACTCCTACTGTAATTGAGATCGACCATCAAAATGTTAATAAAGACATCTCTAGTTTGGATATCATTTTGCCAATCCTCACTCCAAGAATTCAGAGGGAATATAAAAATCTTAATCTACTAAATGAAGCTCAATTCACACACCAGAAAATTGCTATTAAAGAATTTTCTGACGAAGAAAAACGTGAAATTGTTTTTAAAGAAGTTATTGATGAAAAAGTACACCATACCACGATTTTACAAAGTTCAATTGAACCGAATTATCAAAGTGTTATTGGCTTTTTCGTTCAAAAAATAATGAAGGAATTACGCCTTTTTGGTTGCTATGATGTCCTTTTTGGTAAAGTTAAACAATTTGTTGCCAAACATTTATTCAATAAAGAAGTTGCTTTGAATGATCTAAATACATTAAGAAACCTTTCTGAACTACCAGCAGTAAAAACTATTATTGAAACATTTAAGCAAGAGATAAACAACCTGACCGTGACAGATGTTGGAGATACAGAGATCAGAAACTATATAAAAGTTAGCAATGCTCGACCATTCGTCGTTACTGATAGAAAATATCTACTTCCAAGAAAAAGTGTTTTTAATAAAATTGTTGGTGACAGTGAATTCGAACTTGAATTTGCCAATTTTTTGGAAAATACGAATGATGTAATCTCTTTTGCAAAAAACTATTATGAAATTCATTTCAAAATTGATTATAAAAATGTCAGTGGCGCTATATCAAGTTATTATCCCGATTTTTTTGTGAAAACAGATGCTAAAACTGTATACATTGTTGAAACAAAAGGCCGTGAAGACTTAGATGATATTGAGAAAATTAAAAGATTAAGGCAGTGGTGTAAGGATGCCAGTGAAAGGCAAAAAAACATTAAATATAAAATGCTTTACGTAAAACAAGAAGACTGGGAAAAATACAAACCCAAAAACTTCGCTGAATTGACAGCAAGCTTAGAGAAACCTTAGAACAAGACTACCCCATACCAAACCCTTCCTCCCCTTGAGATCGTCGATCCTGGTAGCTCTCAGGAAGCCAAATATGCGAGCTCCCTACATTTAATCTCGGTTTCGGCCGCTATGCGGCTGAAAGGAGAAAAACCGGCCGAGGCAACCCCGCCGAATGTCGGGGCGGCCGGATTTTCTCCAGAGGGTGGGTGGGCAGACGCCCGTCTCGGGTGGATTTGACAGATTGAAAGAACTTGCTAGGATAGAAAAAGCAAAGAAAGGGAAGAGGCCCTCCGCCTCTCCCCTTCCGATAGCCGGCTACTTGCCTTTCTTACTGCTATACTTGCCGGCCTCGATGCCGTTACGGAAAGACTGCTTGCATTTCCGGATAGCCAACTCCGTAAACTTCTCCTTGAAATCCTCCAGGTCGGCTAAATCCTGGTCAATTCTTTCAATCATTCCGTCCACGTCATCTTTAAGGGTCTTGAGAAATCGGGACCCTTTTTTGGTATAATTTTTCGCCTGCATTGTTTTTTCTTTAATGATTATAAGCGGCTTGAAATGGCCGCGGGCGCTACTTGGCTGATCGGTTTTTCAGTGAAGTAGCGGTCTCTTTCAATCCCTAGCCCGAAAGCCCCCCGAAAGGTTTCCAGTTCGCTGAGACTGAAATATCCCCACTCGTCGTTCCAGTCGCCGAAAATGCTCACATAGCCGAAAAACGCTTTCCCCTCGGGGTCATATTGCGTCGCGTACCAAGTGCCGGCGCCGGCGGGATTGAAAAACTTGGCGATCACCAGCGGATCCTTTTTCCCCTCCTGACTGCCTACCTGGGCAAAACGTTTCTCCAATTGCTTGGTCATAAGCTTCATCGTTTTGATGTTAATAGTTATCGCCAATAGACGATCCAGTTCCCTTTCTCGTCTTGGTCGGCTTCACAGTGCTTGTTAGGAAGGCCGAGAATGTCCAGGGCGTAATTGGCACAGCGGACGTCGTCCGGCCGGGCCATCCCTCGCCTCCTGGCCTCCTTCCAGGCCATCTCCTGGATCTCGTCCCAACGGGCGCTGTAGTAAAGCGGCTGTCCGGAAAATCCGGAGCGGAAAATTTCCGCGTCGCAATCTTCCATCATCACCTGAAGGCTTCGAATATCCATTGCTTTATAGGTTAATGGTTAGAGCTGAAGCCCGATTTTCCTCGACTGGCAGAAAACCGAAGTCTCAGCGGCGGGAAGGCCTTTTGCCTTCCTGGCCGCTTTAGGGCAAAGCAAATCGCTCCCGCGCTGTCAAGGTGGAGTCTCCCCACCGGAAGAACGACCTTGACAGCATTAGCGGGACGATTTGCTACAATGAAAAAGCCAGGAAGGCAAAGAAGCCAAAGGGAATCAGTGGAATTGAAAGGCGAAAAATTAAGGGAATGAATGGACGGTCAAATCCGCCCGAAGGGCGTTCGGGAAAACCAATAGAATTGAGCTCGCATATTTGACATAATGCTGAATGTCCTCAACAATTAAGGTTAAGCTTAATCATTAAAGCTAACCTTTCTTAAATGGAGGACTTTCCAATGGGCAAAAAAAGCAAAAATTGGGTGGATTACAGGGAAATAAAAAGCGGCGTTACCATGGAAATGGTATTGGGCCACTATGGGCTTTTGGCGGATCTTAAACAGTCCGGCAAGAACCTGGTCGGCTGCTGCCCGATCCACAAGGGCACCAATCCCCGCCAATTCTCTGTCAACATCGAAAAAAACATCTTCAACTGTTTTGGAGACTGCAAATCCGGCGGGAATGTCCTGGATTTTGTCGCCAAGATGGAAGACATCCCGATTCGAGAAGCGGCTTTGCTGTTGCAGGGATGGTTCCTCCAAGGGTCCGGGCCCACCGAGCCGCCGGCCGGCAAGGCCCCGGAAGAAAAACTGGCTAGAAAAGAAAAAAAGGTATCCTCGCCTGCTGCGGCAGATGCAAAAGAGGCTGTGTCTGCGGAAAAGCAAGAACCGCCCGAGGAGGATCCGATTATCAATCCTCCCCTGACCTTCCAGCTGAAATCCCTCACTGCCGACCATGAATTCTTCATCGAGCGCGGGATTTCCAAAGAAACGGTCGAGCATTTCGGTCTCGGCTTCTGCACCAAGGGCATGATGAATGGGCGGATTGCCATTCCAATCCACAATGAGCAAGGCCAGCTGGTGGCCTACTGCGGACGGGCGGTTACTCAGGAGCAAATTGAAAATGAAGGCAAGTACAAGCAACCGCCCAATTTCGTCAAAACTGCGGTGGTGTATAACCTTCACCGCCAACCTGAAAAGGCGGATCTCTTCATCCTGGTAGAAAGCTTCCTGTCCGTTTTCCGTCTCCATCAAGCCGGGTATCCCAATACCCTGGCGCTGATGGGGTCGGTCTTAAGCGAAGCTCAGGAAGCCCTGATCGCCGGCCGGCTCTCTGCGGGCGGCAAAGTTTTGCTCTTCTTCGACAACGACGGAGATGGGCAAAAGTGCGCCGCCGATTGTCTCTCCAGGCTCGGCCGGCACGCCTTTGCGAAGGTTTTAGATGTGGGCGTTTACGGAAGAAAACCCCATCAATTGAAACCGGAAGAGCTAAAGGCGCTAATCGGATGAAATTTTTGGATGGGAAAAACAAAAAAGCCTCGGAATCAGCGAATTCGGAGGCTTTATTTAATTTTCCATAGCTATTATAAATATCTTCTTAAGCTTCATAGAAGGGCTCATCTTAATAAACTTTTAAGATAAGAACGCGGCATTTATTAACTTTATTTATATTTTTTCCATTAAATCTTCAAAATAATATACCACACACTAGTTTTCGACCATTCCTAAATGCAGTTACTCAGATTAAGCTAGCCAAATTACAATACTATATAGCATTCGCATTGATTTTAACATATTTTCACGGCAATGTACGTTTTCTCTTGAAACCTGCGGCTTCAATAACTTTACTCTTCAGAACGGTTCCTTTAGCAACTTGATCTGTCGCTCCCAAATCTAAGTATGCTTTCCACGTTATTGCTATGCAGTCCATAAGTAGATCTGTTGTGATTTTACCTAAGTCAATTTTAGCCATTTTTTTTGCTGATGGAAAGCTATAATCCATAAGTTTCATTGCCGCTAACATCGCCACATAGAACCTTACATTATTCCAATGAGAACTTGGAACAATGCAATCATCGCGCCTTAAAGTGTCTTCTACATTCATCGTCAATACAGACGCATTGTAATAAACATCTAATGGGTAACTATCATTGAAAATCATTCGATAGTCTTCATCTCTTTTAATTACACTTGATGGACGTGCCCTTGCATTCGCCGGATCTCCAAGAGCACAAGCAAGTACTGCCTGCGCTAAAAAGCCTATGCTTATTATTTTACGTACTGGTTTACCAGAATTCTTATAAAAATTCTTCCGCCTGTCATAAAACAATCCTCGTGCTGCAAGAAAATCCTCGATATCACGATGTATTTTATCAGTCGCTCTTAATGACGCGCTAGGTATTGTTGTTTGGCTGTTTGTTGCTCGGATGATACGATCTCTGCTTTCCGCATCTTTTGTCACAATCACCCTTACTAATACCGATCTTGGTTCATCTGGCTGTGGACGAGAAGATAGAGCTTCGAACATTTCACGTGATGTCTGAAGACCGTTTACTACTTCAGCATTTTCAATGGTAAGCGTTTTTCCACTGACTGTTGCGTCTGTACAAATAATTGTGATCCCATTATTCAACCACCAAAAATCCTCGAAGGAAGCATTAGTAAGAGTTTCACGGATTTTTTGGTTCACTTCAGTATTGCCTTGATAATCGCGCACATTACCTTCGAATATACGTTCATTTATAGTGCCATTCTCTGAAATAAACTGAACGTAATCATTCAGCCTTGCAAGACAAACATACGCAATTTGACCAGTAGAAATTGGCGTCTCAGCTAATTTCAAGTGATGAACTGATTTAGGAGTGCGTCTGGCAAGTTGGAGAAGCTTGCTTGCTGTTAGAAAATCAAAAGAAAACTCAACTGGTGAAAACGCACTTTCAACAATCTCCTGAAGATGATCAATTTTACGCTGTACATTTGGGTGCACTTCTTCAGCGTATACCGCATAGAAATATCGTATTGTCAACTTAGGAAATTTTGAAATCAAATTCGTATAGCATTCGCGGAAGATGATGATTTTCTCCAAAAGCTCGTTATTATATACAGTAGCCAACCCTGATACTTCTTTGGTCAGATCAAGCAAATCGCGGGAAGATGCGATATACTTGTCCATTCCTGCTTCGCTAAACCCTGATGAAGTCTTTGCTTGAACAAACACTAGTTCTATAGGAACATTTCGCTTATATTCATAAGAATCAATAGTTTCTCTGCATAATGTATTGTTTATGAAAAAATAGAACGCATCAATGCCTCCGTCGCCACGTCCATCCACAATTCCATCTTGGATTTCATCGTAGCTAAGATCACGATCTTTCAAAGCTTGCTCAGCTGCAAAGATTTCAAAATATTCGCTATCCGATAATTCGGGAGCTATCTCATCCCTTCGCTGAGAAATGAGTTGACGAATCAGAATCAAATCATTCCCACTCATTTATTCCTCCAGTTCTATTTCATCCTGTAACGAAAAAACTGATAATTTCAAATATAAATCGGACAGTTTCTTTTTAAGATGGCAAAAATTTACAATGACAAAAAAAGAATGCTCAAAGAGCACCCTTTTTATCCCGTTTCCCTCCACGGCCGGCCGAATGGCCTAGACCGCAATTACTTTCCGGGATGCTGAAAAGTTCGCAATCCGATCTTGTTTCACGATTTGTTTTTATCGCGGATCCCAAACAAGACCGCTGCTCCAACAGCAAAATTGCCAAAGCGGCAGTTGCCTACCGCCGCCGGGGCAATATAAGGTCGAGCCTAAGCAGAGGCCAAACCAGCCGTGGTTGAGAATATTATACGCGTAAATCAGATTTTGTAAAATTACCAATTAGTTAATGCATAAGACTCACTAGGGTTTCATCCCGTCCATTTCTCCAGATTGACTCCATGAGCATTTTGGGCTGCGACAAATCAACCTGGTCCTCAGAGGCGAAAAGGAACATCTTGGATCCGTTTCCCCGTTCGTCCACCTCCTTGTTGGCCGCAATCATATTGTCGATCCGATCCTGGGATTTGGTCACGGTGAGCACCCGGGCCGCCTTGAAGCTTAGGTTCTCCTTGAACAAGTCCTGCTGATAAGATGCCCAGTATCCCAACATCTTTTTGAAAAATGATGTCTTATAAGGATTATTTCTCTTCACCGGCATCGTGGCCCGGTCGGCCTCCAGGAAGAAATAGGCCTTGTTCCGACCTGGCGGATCGTTGGGAAAATAAAGGCCGAAAATGTTGTCCGGAATAACTCCCATCGTTAAAGACCGCATTTTCCCATCAAAGGGGTATTTCAGATTCACTTTCCAGCCGAAAGGATTCTGTTTTTTCTGGCTCCCCTCGGGAAGAGTATTGAAAATCTCTTCCGGCCTGATCAGTTCGACGTTTTTCCTGGCCCGGCAGGCCAACTCAAGACACACCATAAAATGGGAAACGAGCAACGCGTGTTCCAGGTAACGGGCCCCGACTCCCCGGTTTTTGCGGGTCCAGTCAATCTTCCCTCTCGGAAGTTGATACTCCTCGGCCAAAAGATCAGCGCCGGCATTCCCTAAGCCGTAAACCATCGGGTCGCTGCCCCGCTGATAGGGCCGAATTTGCTCCAAGGGCCTGGCCAGATAGCCAGCATGGAAAAGGCCGTGGAGGCGCCTTAATATCGGTTGCCGGCTCCCCCCGATCAAAGCGGCAATGTGGTTGGAATTCAAAAAGCGGTGTTTGAAAACTTCCTGGATAATGTCCCGATCCCGCTCCTGGAGGCGGAATCCGACAGAAGGAACCCGCCGATAGCGGGGTTTTCTTTTTTGCGTGGTAGCGGAAGACATATAGTTGAATTAAAAATTAGCTCACTCGCGGAAAGATTCCGGATCCTTTTTGGCGTGTCTGGCTTCTACAGTCCGGGTTCGGCGTGCCCCGCTGGCTTTGCCGGCAGCGATTTTAGCTTGCTCTTGGCTGTGCAGATAAGCCGCCTTTTCTATGGCCAGCATCCGGTACTTAATCCCCTCCTCCACCTCGAGGCGTTGTTTGGCAAACTCGGTCTGATGGTAGCAGTTTTCCTTGAAGGCTTTGATTTCTTCCTCGAAGGCAAAGGCCTTTTTGACGGATGGAGTTTTGACAAACCTTGGGATTTTCTTAGGTAATTTAATTATAGCATATTGTGTCGGTTGATTCACCATAGCGCTCATTGCCTTGTAAATCTGCTCTTGCAAACTGAAAACTGAAGTCGGCAATAGTTTCAAAATCGGTTCTAGTGTTTGGGATTTTCCCCAAGATTCACTCTCTCCTTCGGTAAAAGCTTCTGATTTCGATTCCGAGCGGGACCAGGAACGAGAGCCGGAACTGCCGGAGCTGGTTGACACCAGTTCGTCATCATCGAAAAACCAACCGTCTTTCGGGCGCCGCGTTTCACTTTGGTTCGATCCTTCGCCGTAGCCGTCTTGCTCAGTGGTACCTTTTGTTTCGGTCCTCGAAGAGCTTCTTCCCCGGCTGTAATTCTCCATCCAGGCACGGATATAGCGGACCACCGTGGGCTTATCCAAGGTGTGTTTAGCCTCTTCCAAATCCAAACTGCCCAGAAAAACCTGTTGAGTCAGTAATTCAGCGTCCTCCACACCCAAACCGCCAAAAATCACCTTAGTTTTGGCGTCCGTCATTACTGAATGGTAGATGTCCTCACCTGCTTTCTTTAGCTGGGCCAGGTGCTGGTGGGCCAGAATCAGGTGCAATCCGAATTTGCGGGCCTCGTCCAGGATCCGCCCGATATCTTCATTGATGAAGCGGGCGCATTCGTCGATATACAGATAAAAGGGCCGGCTGCCTTCCTCCCGCTCCCGGCAAGCCATAAAAAGGTCGTTCACAATCAACGTCCCCAATAGCCGGGCATTGTCGTCAGAAATGCGGTTCCTGGCCGCCAGATTGACCAACAGGATCCCGCCTTCATCCATCAGTTTCCTAAAATTCAGGGTTGCCTCGGTCTGTCCGATGGTGTTGCGGATAATGGGAGAGGCTAGGAATTCCAGCATTCGGTTGATGGTGGAGCTGAACTGCTCTTCAAATTGGTTAGGCTTGAGGCTGTTGGCATAATCCCAAAGGGGCTGGATATTGGGATCTTGGATGTCCCGGGTCAGATATTCCCGCACCAAACCGTGGGTATGGTCCAAAAGATAGCGGCATTCAAGCAAAGACAATTTTTTCTCGGCCAGCACGTGGAAAATGAGCCGTAAACATCGTTTCAAAAGAGGCGTGCGGTCCAGGTCCTGACCGCCCCAAACCTTGGCCACCGCCCGTACCATAGCATCCACGTGGTAGGAAATATGGGCCGAACCCATCCGGAGCGGATTAAACCCAAAAGACCATTCATCCTCGCCGGCGTCAAAAAGAATGATATTCTTGCGGCCAAACATTTGCTTAGCCGCACACCAAAGGACAATGTCCTGGTATAAATAGCCGTGGGGATCGATTAAGCATAACCCGTTTTCATGCTTGATATCCTCGCGGATCATATGTTCGATGAATTTGGATTTCCCCTCCCCGGTAGAACCCAAGATGTGCATATGGGTACTGCGAATTTTGGGAGTGATATACACCAAATCGTCTTGCTCTTTATCGTGCCCAAGTTCTATGCTTTTTCCCCAAAGCATTTCCTGGCTCCTCTATAATTCCTGCATGACCTCATAGTATTCTTTATCGAGCTTCAACACCTCTTCCTTCTCGTATTGGCTAAGCTGCTCCCTTGTCCTTCCCCTTAAAATATTGGCCACTTTGGCCTCATATTCTTGGCGAAATTCCCTTACCGAAGCTTGTTTTCCGGTTATGTTTTTTATCCGGTTATCCATGCTCCTTTTGGCTTTATCAAAAGGATCCTTTGACCTCGATTCCTGGTTTACTCTTTCTGTCGAAGCAGAGAAACTGGCAATTCTGGCTTTTCTCTTAGCTATGCTTTCTTGCTTTTCCAGTATCCTGTCTTCCCGTATGAGCTGTTTCATCTCATCTGCCGTCTCTATATCAACGTCAAATTCCATTCGCGTCTGAAACAACTTCCTTTGCGCCGCTATCACTTGCTCTTGAGATGCCGTTGTGCTGGCCAAAACCTCATAATATTTCGTGACTTTTTCTAAGAATTTTCTTTCAATACTTGTCTGGAAAGAATTTTTCAAATATCCTAAATAGGTTGCAATAACATTCGGAGATCCTTGAAGTTGACCTAACTGGTCCATAATAAAATGGGGATCAAATTTCTTCGGCATTTCCATTTCTCTACCATTAGGTATTTCAAGAAAAGCGGAACCGTTTTTTTCAACAATCATCACATCCCCCTTGTTTTTCACAATCAAAGACAAATCCTTCTCCATTTGACTGTGCTCCTTATTTGTGCTGAGCGCTCCAATTAAAACCGCTACTCCAATTAAAAAAACAATGCCAAAAAAAGCGATCGTTCCCAAAGCCAACATTTATAAAAGACTCCGCGTCTTGATGCCCCATTTGTTTTTTGAATCAATGGTTACTAAAATCTCAAGACTTCCCTTTCTCGCTCCAAAAATGCTGGTTACAAAACCTTCATCCGAAAGACCCGTACCGATAACCAGGATATTGCCTTCACTCCCCCCCAGCCGTAACCCCTCCGCGTATGGATGCAGTACATTTATTTTGTTCGAAATCTCAAAACTATCTGAGTCCTTAATTGGCATTGTAACTAAAGTAGGTGATCCATCCGGTCCCTTCGCCCAAAATCGGCTTGTTGTTCCACTGTTTGTTGGATCCAGAAGGTACTGATAAGTGCGCACAGGTAAAGCCCCCACAAAAAGCTTCTCGTCTGCCTCTCCATTGCGTTTTACCTGGATGGTTACGTAATCGCCGGTATAAACCTGCGCCACGGCAATCTCCTTTGAATGCGCGGGATCCATCTTAAAAGAGAATTTGGTAAGCCGCGCTTTTTGCTCTTCAATCGCCTTTTGGTTAGCCGCCTCTTTTTCCTGTTGTCTGCGGACACGCTCCGCCTCTAAACGACGCTGTTCTGCCAAATGCCACTGCCTAGCCTCTTCTTTTGCCTTCCTAAGGCGTTCTGCTTCGCGTCTCTGCTCCTCTTCCAACCGTCTTTGCCTTTCCTGTTCAGCCAGCTCTTTTTTCTCCAAAAGCATCTCTTCTTGGATGGCCGCCAATTTCCGTTCTTCCTGTTCTCTTCTGGCTTCCTCAGCTGCCCGGGCTTTTTGCCTTTCCTGTTCGGCAATCGCCTCCAATCTGGCAATTTCCGCTTTCTGTGCTTGACTGTGGTGAAAATACAAAAAACCGCCCAGAGCAACGATTATCAAAGCGGCCCCCAAGACGAAGAAAGCTGTTCGATTAGTCATAACTCCTCCACCCATATTGACAAAAATCAATAATATGATATAGTTAGCTATGTTTTATTGTTGAACATAGAATAAGTTATTTTATGCTAAAAGATCCTTAAATTCAAGCCGCTTTTTCTCTCTCCCGCTTTCAATTTCCTCCTTTTATTGTCAGCCCCGACCTCAATTCTCGATAAATCGGGATCCGGGCTGGCATAAATCATTCACCAAAAGGAGGAAAAGCATGGGCAATCACAAGAAAAAGAAAATCCGGTCATTCTCAAAGATGGTTCAAAAAGTAGAAGATTCACTCCGTCTATCCCCCGGGCATATCATCGAAAATATTTCTTACCCATGGGGAAGCCCCGAGGCTTGCCAAGAACTTGATCAAACAGCGGGCGGAATGGCGTCAATGTTATGGAAACTGCACGAAATGGAAGAAACAGATTTGTTTCTCTTGGCAGAAAGCTGCCCGGAAGCTAACGCGGAAGTCCAGAAAATTGTTGATTCCTTGGCTTTTGTTTACACTCTCTTACTCCACACCGAGCGCCGATCAAGAAGCACCACCCATACTTTTGCCCAAAGAAATCCTCAGGCCTTTATCGCCTGGACAAAGGAAAGGGAAGAGGCTTGCAAGCAGTCGCGCTTGCGGCTGGTAAAATAGGTTTGTGCCACAATTCGAAAAGGGATTCTCCAATGCGGGGATCCCTTTTTTCATTCAAGGCGGGGATGTTTTGCGGGCCTTGGTAGTGGTGGGGCGACGATACCAGTTGGGGTTGGAACCAGTTTTGAGTTTAAACCGGTTGAAACCAGGCGGCCTGAGCCGATCCAGTTAAAACCAGTTCACCCCCCCTGTCGCGGAGCCCCGATTTTTCCGTTTCCTGGTCGGCCCGATTTTGGGGCGGCCGGGAAACGGATCAAAAATCGAGGAGCTCCCGACTTCGCCCTTTTTGGTGAAGCAACATTAGTTGCTGAACCCGTTAGCCGGAGGAAAAAGGGCGAAGTCGGGAGCATAGCGAGCGACAGGGGGGGTAACCATTTCTCCCGCCATTTGGCGGGTATAAGTTCCAGCTGGAATTCCAGCTGATATACATACCTAATAACCAGCTACTTTTGTATATGTCCGCGATAGCGAAATCTGGTTTTCTAACCAGTTGAAACCCGTTCCCTGGCGTAGCCAAAAAGACAACCACAACAACTCTTCTTCGGTTTGCCCTCCGGCTTTTGCCGGTTTCCCTGTTGTTGTTGTTTTATATATTTTAACTCTTTTAATTGTTTTCGGGTCCAAAAAACCGTTTATTTACGGGCAATTACAGACCTAAACATCACACTTTGCTGGCGAAACATCACCTTTTGCTGGTCAAATATCACACTTTACTGGCGAATAATCACGTTTTGCTGGTTAAATATCACAAAATGCTGGCGTGATTATCACAGCCCTTGACAGAAAGTGATATAATGGTAGAATTCGAAATGTAAAAATTAAAAAACAAGTTTTATGTATGAAAACAGGAAGTTAATTGTGAAAAACTTGGAGGAAAAAAGTCTTGTTGTTAAATCCAATCGTCTGATCGAGGCGTCTTACCGGCTTACCACGCAGGAGCAAAGATTGATTTTGCTCATGGCCTCTATGATTCGCTCGGATGATGTGGATTTTCACACCTACCAAATCCGAGTCAAAGATTTCAATGACATTGTCGGAATCAAGGATAAGGCCGGATATCGAAAAACCAAAGACCTTACCAAGAAGCTCTTATCAAGAATCCTGGAAATTAGGTCGGAAAGATCATTGCTTCAAATCAGCTGGCTTTCGTCGGCTGAATATTTCGAAGGCCAAGGCTATGTCGAGCTCAGTTTTGACCCCAAACTGAAGCCATACCTGCTCCAAATCAAAAAATACTTCACCCAATACCGCCTCAAAGATGTTATCCGGCTCAAAAGCTTTTACTCGGTGCGTCTTTACGAGCTGCTAAAGCAATATGAAAAAATTGGCCAGCGGGCGGTGGACCTCGAGGAGCTCCGCCACGTCCTGGGGATCCGGCCGAATGAATACAAGCTCTATGGTCATATTAAAAACCGAGTTATTAGGCCGGCCCAGAAGGAGCTGAACAGCAAAACCGATATTCGATTTGAATTTAAAGAGCAAAAAACCGGCCGGAAAGTGACCGGATTGACTTTTGTAATTTATCGCAAGAAGGAGGAGCCGGCCGAAAATCTCTGGGAGGTGCCGGAAGAAGCGGAACTGGAAAAATCTGGTATTTCCAATAAAGAGCTTTATGAAAAGCTGGTCAAGTATTTCTGCCTTTCAAATGCTCAAGCTCAGGAGATTGTCAAAAAATATGATACCGAACGAATTGAAGAAAATCTCAGTTACGTGGAGGACAAATACAATAAAAGCTTGATTAGCGACATCGCTCCTTACACCATCAAAGCCATTAAGGAAGATTATCGCCTGCAGAGAAGCCTGTTTGATATCGAGAAAGAAGAAAAAGAACAGGAGCAAGAGAAACGGAATGCCCTTCAGAGGCTCTCAGAACGCCTAGAAGAAGAGTATAGGTCCCTAAAGGTATCAGCGGCCAAAAAGATGCGGGAAAGCCTCTCAGAGGCCGAAATTTCGCAAATAGAGGCTATGGTGGAGCAGGATATCGAGAAGAAAGGCCAAACCGGCATTGGCAGGGATCTTTTCTTCCGGCTGGGCATGGAAGAGCACCTAGCCAGAAAGGCCGGGTTGCCGACTTTTACGGAATGGCGCCAGGAGCGGATGAAAGAGCTTCAGAAATAAAACTGGTTAGAAAGGAAATTATAGATCAACCCGCTCTTTGAGTTCCTTGCCCACTTTGAAGAACGGCAACCGCTTGGGCGCAATCTGGATAAGTTCACCGCTTTTGGGATTTCTTCCCTGGTATCCGTCGTAATCCTTCATTTTGAAACTGCCAAAGCCTCGAAGCTCAATCCGTTCGCCTTCAATCATGGCGGATTCTATCTCGCCAAAGAAGGCGTTAACTATCTCTTTGGCTTTCTCTTGAGTTAGGCCCTCCTCCTCGGCCAAGGCTGCGATCAGCTCCAATTTATTCATTGCTCCCCTCTTGACAAAGAAACGAAATCATTTTGTAAGAAGATGATAATAAGAAAAACTGCCGGATTTGCTCGGGCAGTTTTTTGAGATAAAAAGCCTGAAAATGGCTCAACAAAGGGAAAAAAGTCCGCGCGCGGACATTACTCGGATAAAAATCGGTCGATCTCTTTTTTGAGAAGGTCGAGTTCTCGGAAAAGGATAATTTTCTCGGTTTCTTCCATAGTTTCGATTTCGAGTTTTTCTAAATAGCTGGCTAAGAGGGAAGTCTTTTCCAAGGCAATGGCTGCCGGCGTGCGTTTTATCGGAGGCTTGCGGACCCGTTTTCGGACGTCTTGCCGGACATCCTCGGAAGTCAGGGCGCCTGATCGGACCTTTTCAAAAAGTTCAACCATCTCCTTATCGGTATCTTTTCGGGCGATTTCCACCAGGACCCGCTTGGGGATATCACTTTCCAGGCACTTTTGCCGGATCTCTTTTGGCAACCGATTAAGCCCCAAAGTCTGGGTGACGGTGGTTCTGCCTTTGCCGATTACTTTGGCCAGCTGTTCTTGGGTGTAATCAAACTCGTCAATCATCCTGGCAAAGGCCTCAGCTTCTTCAATCGGATTGAGATTTTCCCGTTGAAGGTTCTCGATTAGGGCAATTTCAATCGGATTGCCCTTGGTGAGAATGGCCGGGACATCCTCGAGGCCGGCGTCCTTGGCGGCCTTAAGCCGGCGTTCTCCTGCCACCAAGAAAAGCTCTCCGTCTTCATCCCGCCGGATCACAATCGGCTGGATGATGCCTTTTTGGCGGATGGATTCCGTCAATTCTGCCAGCGCCTGCGGATCGAAAAACTGGCGGGGCTGATACGGATTGGGCCTGATCTTGTCGATAGGCACATTGTAGAAGCTGCCGTCCTGGTAGCCGTTGCCCAAGTCAGCCGGATGTTGGCTGTCTTTGGTTGGCTCGATGGCGAGCTTGCTTTTCTTGTCGGCTAATTTGTTTCTGATTGATGACATAGTTGTAAAAATTCGTGAGTTAGTTGGGTGTAATCCTCAGCTCCCGAGCTGTTGGACTTGAATGTAAAAATCGGCTCCATAGCAATATGGGCCTGGTTTAAGGCCTCGTTCTGCCTGATTTTGGTATTAAAAAGCATGTTTTTATACGGTTCCAGCTGTTCCAGAATCCACTCGTTGGTGACGGATTTACGAGTATCCACTTTGGTAAGCAGGATCCGGATAAAATTCTCTTTGGCTATTTCCTCGCCGTTTTTGACGTGTTCCACAGTCTCCATCAGGTCGGCAAAGCCGTCCAGCGAATAGCGGGACATTTCACAGGGTACCAGGATGAAATTAGAGGCGTACAAGGCGTTAATCGTCAAGGTTCCCAACGTCGGCCGGCAGTCGATTACGATAAAGTCATAATCCAGATTCTGCAGGGCCTTATTAAGACGGCTTTCCTTGAACATCTCGGGGGTGAGTTGTTGCTCGGCCCGATCGAGCCGGATATGGGAGGGAACCAGGTCGAGGTTTTGCACCGTCGTTTTCAGGATAGTGTCCCCGATTTTCTGCTTGTTTATCAGCACATCGTGAATCGCCAGCTTGTAAGTCCCGGGCTCGATTCCCAAACCGATGGTTGAATGGGCCTGCGGGTCCAGGTCAATCAAAAGCACCCGATGACCCTGCCGAGCCAGCCCCGCCGCAAAGTTGATCGAAGTGGTGGTTTTCCCCACTCCCCCTTTTTGATTGATGACTGCTATGATTTTTTTCATTTTAATTTTTGAAAAATTAGCTTTTTTTCCGGTTTTTGCCCTGGAGAAAATCCTTCAAGGGAATTTCCAGGGTGGCATTTTTAATTTTAGACCCTTTTCCGATATTTTTCAAATAATCCTCAGCGCTTAGGATCACCGCCCTGGGCTTTCCCCGCTTGCTGATGAGGAAATGGGCGTTTTCCTTTTCAATCTTGTCCAGGAGTTCGCCGAAGCGGGTTCGGGCGGAAAGGGTGTCGATGAGTTTGAGAACAGGATTTGATTTCATAGAGATTATCGTTGGTTAATTGATGAGTAAGGTGATGAGTTCATTTGCATTCTAGCAGGAACCGGCCGGCTGTCAAGTTTCCCTTTGACTGGATTTTCTTTTTAAAAACTTTACTAGGCAACTGCTTTTAAGGCCACACGTTTTGCGCTTGAACTTTACACGGAAATATGATTTAGCTGTGAAAATAGACATATCAATGTAAAACCCTCTTGTTGCTGCTGGCTGCTTAGCTTTTGTTTCAAAATAGAATCCAACATCAATAATCGGTGGTATTTAGTTTGCAGATGATTTTTAAAATCTTATACACAATCACAGCAACAGTATTATATGCTGTCGTTATGTACTGTATTTGGAGTTACCACATAGGTATTCCAAAATGGATAAAGAGTTTTTTGTCTATATCGGAATCTAGCGAATTAGATAACCAAGGCAAGAATGTTTCTAATGCAATTAATCAAAATTCTACTGGAAACAATTCGCCTAATATAAATGCAATAAACTCATCAATTAATTTTAATAATTATGGGATGTCTCAAGCAGCCATAGAAGAATTAATACAGAAAACTGGTAAGGTAGACGCACTAGAAGATATCTTAAAGGACTGGAAAGAAAAAAGTGTGCCTGCATCGAATCAAGAGGAAATGTTAAAAACGATTATGGCTATGATCACAAGTTTAGAAAAACAGCTCAATGAAAAATCTTTTCAAAATACAGACGAGGATAAGCCATTAGAAAAATTTAATCATCAAGAATTTATTGATAACTTTGTCGCATTTAAAGCATATTATCACTACCGAAAAACATTAAAATTGCTTAATCCACAAAAATTGATTGAATTTTTAAACATATATTTAAGATCCATTCTTTTGTATCCATCTCCAGAAAATAAACCATATAATGTCACAAATAAAGAGGGAAGTTTATTGCGCCTAGCGATAGAAGGACGTAATCAAAGTGGCGAAAAAGTGTTAATAAGTCTGCCAGAACTTTCAGGAACGATATTCCACGATGTTTGCAATGATTTTGTAAAAAGTGCGGATGCAAAAGATTATGATATGTTAATAAAACTATTTAATAGAGCTCTAGCAACTAATGAGCTAGATAAAGTGCATAAATTATATATAACGGATGCAGAAGCATTTATTAAAAAAAATAAAGTAGTACAAAATTTTTGAATTATAATTTGATGTGTCAATTATGAATCCAAAAACTTGACAAGGGCTTGTTATTTTTGTCAAAATGTGATAGAATAATAATGTGTATGCTTCGTTAATATAAAATAAAATGAAAATAAATAAGGGAGGGAACACTGGAAAGCGATTATTTTCCAGTGACAAACCGTCTGTTATTCGCCTCCGCTACACCCTGCCGGTGCTTTTTGTTGTCCTTCTGATTTTCCTCAAACTCCCTCTTTTGTCCATCTACTTTGAAACTGTTCGGCTCATCATCACTCTGGCTCCCATGGCGGCCATTGTGGCGGTGGCTTGCTACGCTTTCTATCATTCCCACCGAGGAGAAAAACCCAACCGGCTGGGATACTATCTGCTGATCCTGAAAATCCTCATTGCCATTCTCGCTTTCTATATCCTCTACGCCCCGGGGGAATTTTTTGCTTTCTTCCAATCCCTTTTGGGCTTTGCCGGTTCCGTCTTTACTCTGGAAGGGCTGATTTTTCTTAGCGGCCCGATTGCCGTCATCTCCTTTTTGCTCTTTGCCGGCTTATTGGGCTATCGGTCCTACCAAGCCAAACAGGGAACCTACACCGGCTCGATCACCAAACTGTTCAAACGGCTCTCTTTCACTTTGTTCTTCCTGTTCATGGCTTTGGGCTCAACCATTGTGATGGCCAGTCCCTCGGCCATCAAGCCGATGACCGATTATCTGGGCGATACGATTTTCACCCTCTCGGGCGGCCATATCCAAGTGCTCAAGGGAACAGATGTCTCCCAATACAAAAGGCTCCTGTCTCTCAAGGAAATGACTTCTTCCCTGTCCACTTCTTTGGTTGACACTTCCAAGAACTTCTCCGAGGCGATTGAAGAAAACAAGACCGTTTTCAAGGAGGATTTGTCCCAATCTGCTCAAGAACTGGCTTCTTCCATATCGGAGACCACCGAAGACCTCAAAGACAAGCTGGAAGAGGATATTGATGACAAGCTGCCCCTGGGCGGCGGAACCTTGTCGGGCAAGCTCACCATCGGCAAAGACCTGACCGTTCGGGGCGAGACGGAATTTGAAGACACCGTCAATGCCAATGATATTTTGCCCAATACCAATGACAGCTATGACTTGGGATCGGCGGTGTCGTCTTTCACAATAATCTGACGTTTTTTTTCTGATTATCCTGGACGATTGGTGGTGATTTTCGGGG
>NZ_AULM01000043.1 GCF_000422285.1 Desulfatiglans anilini DSM 4660 | reverse complement strand
CTACGAAACAGTACTTCGCGGACGAGTACGCCACGGCGGCGTGAACCGTTATTCGGAGGCAGGAATGGCCAAGAAGACCGCGCAGGCACAGATGTGCCCGGAGGCCTACCGAGCAAGGCTTGCCGGAGTGGAACTGGTCAGCATTGCGCTTGAATCCTTTACATTGAAAACCGACAGGAGCCGGCTCGGCGAGGGGATGAAACTCAGCGTAAAACACAAGGTCGGTTACGAGCCCCTGGATAATGGGTCTGTAACACTTTCGATCGCCTACGATCTCACTGCCACCCGGTCAAACAAGAGAGAGGCTGCTGTCACCCTTTCGGCGGCGTTCTCGGTGGTGCTCGATTCAGACGAACCTCTCATGGAGGCGTTCCTGGATATCTTCACGAAGGTGAACCTTCCGGTGAACACCTGGCCTTACTTCCGGGAACTGGCGCAGAACATGCTCCAGCGGGCGGGGTTGCCTCCGATCACGCTGCCTTTCTGGAGGAGTTAAAAGAACGGTTTTTAACGGCCTGTGAAGAACCGGGGGACTCGGTTGGCCATTTCATCCGTCAGCCTCCGCAGACATATCGCAGCGAGCGAGGGAGCAGCCCCCCATCATGATCCCTTCCGTACTTTCGCAGCAGCTCAGGCAGGGCGTCGAGGACTTCCTGCGGACGACCTTCCCTGTCGCGACCCACCACTTCAACGGCATCCTGGAACGGCTCCTCGCGCAGGAAGAGGGCGTCTTCAAGGGGCCCTACGTTTCGATCCAGCTCCCGTTCCGCCAGGGTGCGGCGGGGCCCGACTTCTTCCCCGAAGTCCCCATGCGATTCATCCCCCATTTGCACCAGGAAAAGGCCTTCGAACGGCTTTCCGGCGCGTCGCCGCGCTCGACCCTCATCGCCACGGGAACCGGGTCGGGCAAGACCGAGTGCTTCACGCATCCCATTCTGGAGTATTGCAGGCTCCATGCGGGGGAGCCCGGCATCAAGGCCATCCTCATCTACCCCATGAACGCCCTGGCGCTGGACCAGGCCGGGCGCCTGGCACGCCACATCTACGCCAACCCCTCCCTGAAGGGGCAGGTCACGGCGGGGCTCTATGTGGGGCAGAGCGAAAAGGACCCGAGGATGGTGATGACGGCGGAGGGGATCATCAGCCACAAGGAGACCCTTAGGAACGCCCCTCCCGACATCCTCCTGACTAATTACAAGATGCTGGACTACCTGCTGATCCGTCCGAAGGACCTTCCGCTCTGGCGGGGCAACGGCCCCGGGACGCTCAGGTACCTTGTGGTGGATGAGCTGCACACCTTCGACGGGGCGCAGGGGACCGATCTTGCCTGCCTGATCAGGCGCCTCAAGGCCCGTCTGGGTACGCCTTCGGGGCGCCTGTGCTGCGTGGGGACTTCGGCCACCCTGGGCAGCCGGACGGAGGAGGAAGCCTTGCGCCGGTATGCGGAGGAGGTGTTTGGAGAGCCCTTCGACCGGGCGGCGGTGATCATGGAGGAGCGGTTGAGCGCCGGGGAGTTCCTGGGGGAAAGCCTCATCCCGCGGGCGGCCCTGGTGCCGGCGGAAAAGGCGGAGGCGCTCGAACCGGACCGCTACGCAGACTGCGAAGCATACCTCACGGCCCAGGCCCTGCTCTGGTTCGGTGAAGGGGAGAACGCCGTCAGGGCCGATGAAGCGGGGTGGTGTTTCAGGGTGCCGGAACTCCTCAAGGGGCACCTGTTCTTCCATAACCTGCTGAAGGTCCTGGCAGGGCGGATTCGAAGCCGCCGCCACCTCCTGGACGAGCTGGGCCGGGTGACCCCGGAGTTCAGGGAGGGGAACGAGCTTTACCGCATCCGGGTCCTCGACAGCTTTTTGGCGCTCGTTTCGGCCGCCCGCACCGGGGAATCCGTCAGCCCTCTGCCGTTCCTGAATGTCCGGCATCAGCTCTGGCTCCGGGAACTCCGCCGGATGGTGGCCGAGGTCTCGGGGAGGCCTTCCCTGGCTTTTGCGGACGATCTCACCGTGGAGCAGCTCAAGCGGCATCTTCCGCTGGTCCACTGCCGGGAGTGCAACAGCATGGGCTGGGCCGGGGTGAAGCGGAAGTCCGACACGGCCGTGAACCCGGACCTGAAAACCTTTTACACCGCCTTCTTCCAGGGCGATCCGAAGGTGGTCTTCCTGTTCCCTGACGACACAGAGGAGCGAAGCCTTCAGATGGACGGCCGCCTGGCGCGGCTGTGCTGCGACTGTTTGCACCTGACGGCCAATCCGAAGCAGGAACAGTGCACGGCCTGCGGCGGGGAGGCGCTGGTGCGGGTTTTCGTGCCGGCGCTCAGGACCCGGAACGTGAAGGGGCGCAGCGTCGCGAGCTTCGACTGCCCCTATTGCGGGGCGCGCAAGGGCCTCACCATCCTCGGTTCCCGCGCGGCGAGCCTCACGAGCGTTCTG
Organism: Desulfatiglans anilini DSM 4660; assembly: GCF_000422285.1. Lineage (NCBI taxonomy): Bacteria > Pseudomonadati > Thermodesulfobacteriota > Desulfobacteria > Desulfatiglandales > Desulfatiglandaceae > Desulfatiglans > Desulfatiglans anilini. The sequence continues at coordinate 22,036 of NZ_AULM01000043.1, read as the reverse complement.
ATTGCGCAATTGAACGCCTCCACCTTCAACCACGACAAGCGCCTCCTGACCTTCTCCGACTCGGTCCAGGACGCCGCCCACCGGGCGGGGTTTTTTGCGGGGCGGACCTACCGCTTCAACTTTCGGGGGGCCCTCCAGCAGTATGTGCTTTCGGAGACCAACGGGCACTCGCTGGCGACCCTGCCCGAGGGGTTCATCCGCTATTGGTCGGAGCGGATGGACGAGGGGCGCTTTGTCTCGACGTTCCTGGCGCCGAACATGGCCTGGTACGCCGATTACGAGGTCCTGAAGGCCACCGGCGGCCTCCCTGCGGATTCCGACCTGCCGGCCGAGGTCGAAAAGCGCATCGGATGGGAGATCCTGGCCGAATACGGCTTCGGGGCGAGGATCGGACGGACCCTCGAAAAGAGCGGCTCGTCGGTCCCGTATACGGACCCCGGCCCGCTGGCAGAGGCCGCGCGGCTGAGCCTCCTGGAGGCCCGGAACCAGCTGGAAGGACTGCGCCGGGTCGGCGAGGAGCGGTGGTGGAGCTTCATCCTGGGCGTGCTCGCGCACATGCGGGTGCAGGGCGGCATGCTGCACCCGGTCCTCGAGCGCTACATCCAGGAGTGGGGCAACACCTACCTGCTCAATCGGATCCCGTGGATGCCCGGGTTCGGCCCGGACGCACGCGCGCCATCGTTTCTCACCACTGCAAGGGGGCATCGATTCGAGACCCTGCTCGCAGGCGGCCGGGGAGGGCGCACCTGGTGCGAGGCCTGGGCCGAGAAGTGCTTTGCCGAGCGGTATCCTTTTGTGAGGGAACTCACGGCCAGCGTGTACGACATTCTTCTGACGACCCTGGTGCGGGCGGGCATCCTGGAGGAGAGGGTGGTCCGAAACGAGCGCCTTTGGGGGATTGCGCCCTCCGCCTTGAAGGTCAGCCGGCAGGTGGTCCAGTTCCGGTGCGGGCGCTGCAGCCACCATGTGTCGGTGGCCGAGGAGGAGGCGCCTTTCTGGGAAGGGGCTCCGTGCCTTCGGTTCCATTGCAGCGGGGCGTACGAGCGCGAGGATCGGAAAGCCGATTATTACGGGAGGCTTTACGCTACGGGGGACATCGAACGGATCTTTGCGGCGGAGCACACGGGGCTCCTCGAGCGGGAGGAGCGGCAGCGGCTGGAGGCCGCCTTCAAGGCCGTGGACCGGCGGCCCTGGGACCCGAACCTCCTCTCCTGCACGCCCACGCTGGAGATGGGGATCGACATCGGGGAGCTTTCGAGCGTCATCCTTTGCTCGGTTCCGCCCGCCCCGGCCAACTACCTTCAGCGCATCGGGCGCTCGGGGCGCCGCAACGGCAACAGCCTCGACTTGACCCTGGCCAATGCACGCCCGCACGACCTCTATTTCTTCGCTGAGCCGGAGGCCATGCTGAGCGGCCGTATCGAGCCACCGGGCGTCTTTCTGAACGCCTCGGCGGTGCTGGAGCGGCAGTTCACCGCCTTCTGCCTGGACCGCTGGGTGGAGACCGGGATCGGCGAGCACGCGATTCCAGCGAGGCTCCGCCAGGTCCTGGAGGCGCTCGAGCCGGTCAAGCCGGACCGTTTCCCCCACAATTTCCTGGCCTTTATCGAGGCGAACCGGGCGGGGCTGCTGGACGGGTTCCTGGAGGCCTTTCCCGGGGTCCTGAGCCCCGATTCGGTGAAGCACCTGAAGGCCTTCGTGGAAGGGAGGCATGGGCAGGAAGGAAGCCTGGCATACCGCATCCTGGAAGGGCTCTTTTTTCAGCAGAGGGAGCGGGACTCCCTCAAGAGGAAGATCAAGACCCTGACCGGCAAGATTGCCCGGAAGAAAAAGGAGGCGGCGCAGGACGCGCACCACGGGGAGGAACTGGAGGAACTGGAGCGCGAAAAGAGCGGGCTCCGGTCCCTCCTGGCCGGCATCGGAGACAAGCAGACCCTGAACTTCATGTCGGACGAGGGATTGATCCCCAATTACGCCTTTCCGGAGGCGGGGGTGCTGCTGCGCTCCATCGTTTACAGGCTGAGGAAACGGCTCCGGGAGGGCGACCGCCGCTACGAGACCTTCACCTACGAGTACGAACGGCCGGCCATGAGCGCCATCAGCGAACTCGCCCCCGCCAACCACTTCTATGCGGGCGGGCGCAAGGTGCGCATCGACCAGGTGGGGCTGGACGTCTCTGAGATAGAAAACTGGCGGTTCTGCCCGAACTGCGAGTGGATGGCCCTGGCGGGGACCGTCCTCGAAACTGGCCCCTGTCCCAGGTGCGGGAGCCCCCTCTGGGCGGACGCGGGCCAGGTGCGGCCGATGCTTCGGATGAGGAAGGTGGTGGCCAGCACGTCCGACAGTGAAAGCCGCATCAGCGACGACAGCGAAGACCGCGACCCGGTTTTCTACAATCGGCAGATGATGGTGGGGTACGACGAGAAGGACATCACCGACGCCTACAAGCTCGAAACCGACCAGATGCCTTTCGGCTTCGAATTCCTGTCGCGCGCGCAGTTTCGGGAGATCAACTTCGGGGAAAGCGATGAGAACGGACCGAAGGTGGCCATCGCCGGTGTGGAGATGCCGCGCAAAGGGTTCACCATCTGCAAGCACTGCGGCAAGGTTCAGGATCGCACCGGTGAGATCCGGCACGCCCTCTTCTGCCCTTCGCGGCACAAGGAGTCGGATGCCAATCTGACGGAGTGCGTCTATCTGTACCGCGAGTTTTCATCGGAGGCGATCCAGTTCCTGCTGCCGGTGACGACCTTCGAGGGGGCCGAAAAAAAACTGCACAGCTTCATCGCGGCGCTGCACCTGGGTCTGAAGCGGTTTTTTCACGGGAACATCGACCACCTTCAGACCACGGTCCATGAGGAACCCATCCCGGGCTCGGCGCAGCGCAAGAAGTACTTGGTCCTTTACGACACGGTGCCCGGAGGCACAGGCTACCTGAAGCAGTTGATGCGGTCGGAGCAGCCCCTCATCCAGGTCTTCGAGACGGCGCTGGAGACGCTGAGGGCCTGCGCCTGCAATCAGGATCCCGAAAAGGACGGCTGCTACCAGTGTCTCTATGCCTACCGAAGGAGCCATCAGATGGCCGGAACGTCGCGTGAGACGGCCGTCGGCATGCTGTCGGACATCCTGCGGCACAGGGAGAAACTTGTCCGCGCCGAGAACCTCAAAGGGGTCCAGCTGAACGCCCTGTTCGACAGCGAGCTGGAGGCGCGCTTCGTGGAGGCCCTTCGCACGGCCTCGAGCGGAGGGGTGCAGGCCTTCATGACCAAGGAGGTGGTGAACGGCAAGCCGGGCTACTACTACCGGATTGGTGAAAGGGCCTACTACATCGAACCGCAGGTGAAGCTCGGACCCGGCGACGGGGTGGGCGTGCCCTCGAAGGCCGATTTCGTTTTCCGGCCTGCGCGCGCACAGGACGGCGGGCTGCCGGTGGCGGTCTTCACGGATGGTTTCGCTTACCACAAGGACCGCATCGGGGAGGATATGGCCCAGCGCTGCGCCATTGCCCGCAGCGGAAACTTCCATGTCTGGTCGCTTTCCTGGCGGGACGTGGAAAACCGCTTCAAGGGCCAGGGGGATTATTTTCAGAACTACCTGACGCTCGAAGGGGAGGGCCCGCAGCAGAAGTACAAGGCCTTCGTGACGCGGTACGGGCTCGGCAGCCTGCAGAAGGTGAATATCGAGGACAGCTTCGCGGGCCTGATCCGGTACCTGTCGCAGCCGGAGCCGCAGAAGTGGGCCTTCCACGCTTACGTGCACGCCCTGATGCATGCCGCCGACAGGGAGGCGGCTTCTTCCCAGGCGAAGGAGGCCTGGCTGGCGGGCCTGGGGAAGGACATGCCGGACGAGCTCTCGGACCTCCTGTTCGATCTCGGCGGCCCCTGCCTTTACGGGGTGTACGCGCCGGAGGGGGCCGAAAATCTGCTGCGTCTCTATGTCTGCGTGGCCATCGAGGCCGTCAAGTCGCGCGACCCGGGCGGCATGCGGGTGGCCTGCGCGCTCGCCTCGGGTGAAGAGGCCAGGGCCAAGGGGGCGTTCGAGGCGGTGTGGAACGGCTACCTGCGCTTGTACAACCTGATGCAGTTCCTGCCCGAGGTGCTTTTCAGCACAACGGACGCGGGGGTTCGGCTTTCCGCCTACAAGGCGGCGCTCGAAAAGCGGCGGAGGGGCCCGACGCCTTCCCTGGATCGACGACAGGCGTGGAAAGAGGTCTTCGAACTGGCGGAGGAATCCGTGCGCGGGGTCGTCGAAAGCCTGGCGGAGGGCGGCGCCCCCCTGCCGGAAGCGGGCTACGAACTCGCCGATGGCGCGGGGGAAATCGTGGCGGAGGCGGAGCTGGCCTGGCCTGAGCGCAAGGCGGCCGTCCTGCTGCCTTCGCAGGAAGGCTTCGCCGGGCGGTTCCAAGAGGCCGGGTGGAGGGTGTTCGCCCTGGCGGAGCTGACGCCGCATCCGCCGGAGCTCCTATGCCTGCTCAAATCGTAGCGAAGAGGTGATGATGGCTGTATCCCACGGGGTGAAAGTAGCGGTTGCATCGGATTTTCTGAATTCTTTCTCGCGGATTCCAAGGCGCCAGCAGGCGAAGGTCCTCGACTTCGTGACCCGGTTCCGTGCTGATCCCACATCCACCGGAATCCATTATGAAAAGATCGCCAACGCGGCCGACGCCAACATGCGGTCCGTGAGGATCGGGGATGACTATCGTGGCATCGTGCTGAAACCCGAGGCCGGCAACGTGTACCTGCTTCTGTGGGTGGACCATCACGACCGCGCGTACCAGTGGGCCGAAAGAAAGCGGTATCGCATCCACCCTGAGACCGGGAGCATCCAGCTGATCGAGGTGGAGGAGGGCGCTCCAGAGCCCGCGGAGAAGGCGGAGGGCGGGCAGGAGGATGCGGGATTGTTTGCCGGCATTCGCGACCGGCAGCTTTTGAGGCTCGGCGTGCCGGAGGAAAAGCTCAATTGGATCAGGACGCTGAGCTCCCAGGAAGAACTCGACCGAGCCATGGACGACCTGCCCCAGGAGGCCTACGAGGCCCTCTTTTTCCTCGCGGACGGGTATTCCTTCGAGGAGGTCTGCCAGGAATTCGGGAGGACGGACCAGGATCAGGCGGTCGACACGGCGGATTTCGGATCGGCCCTCGAGCATCCGGATTCCAGAAGACGCTTTGTGGTGGTAGAGGACGATCTCGTGCTGGCAGCGATACTGAACGCTCCGCTGGAAAAATGGCGGATTTTTCTTCACCCCTCCCAGCAGAAGCTCGTGGAGCGACATTGGAACGGGCCCGTGAGGGTCTTGGGGGGAGCTGGCACGGGCAAGACCGTCGCAGCGATGCACAGGGCCAGATGGCTGGCGGAAAGCATTTTTCAGGGGGACAACGACAGGATCCTGTTCACCACCTTTACCCGGAACCTGGCAACGGATATCGAGGAAAACCTCTCCAGGATATGCGCCCGCGAGGCGATGCGCCGCATCGAGGTCATCAATCTGGACCGTTGGGTTGCGAGGCTCCTGAAAAAGAAGGGATACCGTTACCAGATCGACTACGGTGATCGGACCCGCGACCTGTGGCACAGGGCCGTGGACCTGGCCCCGGCAGAGCCGGACCTGCCCCTCTCTTTTTACCGGGAGGAGTGGGAGAGGGTTGTGCAGCCGCAGGAGATCGACACGGTCGAGCAATATATGAAAGCCTCGCGCCTGGGCCGCGGCGCGCGCTTGAACCGCAAGTCGCGCAGGGAGGTGTGGAAGGTCTTCGAGGAGTACAGGGCGCTTCTCAATGAACACGGGCTCCGGGAAAGGGAAGATGCCCTCGAGGATGCCCGCCATGTGCTGGAATCGGCCTCCGACTTTTTCCCCTATCGAGCCGTCGTTGTGGACGAGGCCCAGGACATGGGGCCGCAGGCCTTCCGCCTGATTCGGCGAATGGTGCCGGAGGAACAGGCTGAAAACAGCCTTTTTATCGTCGGGGACGCCCACCAGAGGATTTACCGTCACAAGGTGGTTCTCGGGCAGTGCGGCATCGACATCCGCGGCCGAAGCAGAAAGCTCAGGATCAACTACCGCACGACGGATGAAACGCGCAAATGGGCTGTGGGGCTCCTCGAGGGCGTAACTGTGGATGATCTTGACGGGGGGGTGGATGACCAGAAGGGATACAAATCGCTTACCCACGGCGCCGCGCCCGAGATCAGGCGCTTCGGCTCTTTTCGCGAAGAGGCCGGCTTCATCGCGGCCCATCTGCAGGAGAGCGAATCGAAGGGCGAGGCGCTGAAGGAGTCCTGTTTGGTGGTCCGAACCAATGATTTGCTCAGCCAGTACGAAAGCGCTCTTTCCGAAAAGGGGATCGAGACGTACCGCATCCGGAGGAGCCAGCCCGAGGACCGCGCGGCCCCCGGGCTCCGGTTGGCCACCATGCACAGGGTCAAGGGGCTGGAATTCGACTGGGTCATCATCGCCGGCGTGAACGAAGGCGTGGTGCCGTTTGCGGGGATCGGAGCCGATTCCGCCGACCCGGTGGTTCAGAGGGAGACCGAGATTCAGGAGCGCGCCCTCCTCTACGTGGCATCGACCCGGGCCAAGAAGGAGGTGCTCGTGACCAGTTTCGGGGAGCCGAGCCGGTTCCTGTCCGAGTGAGAAGGGTGAAAGCCCGGATCATCCTTGTCCTCTCCGAAGGGATCAGGTGCGCCAAACAGCTGGAATAAAAACTGAAAAATGCGGCAGCAAACCTGTCCGGGTTAGCCGCGATGATGGGAGGTGATCGAGGGCCAATGGACTTGCAGTCACTCTTGAGAGCGGTGATTTCATTTCGGGATGAGCGTGATTGGGCGCAGTACCATAATCCCAAAGACCTGGCGATCTCTCTTTCGCTGGAAGCAGCAGAATTGCTGGAGATTTTCCAGTGGAAGAGCCCGGAAGAGGTGCAGGCCATGAAATCGGACGAACAGGCTTGCCGGCGGGTCAAGGAGGAATTGGGGGATGTTCTCATTTACGCATTGAACCTGGCCAATGAATTCACGTTCGACCCGGCGGAAGTGGTGTTGGAGAAGCTCGCCATCAATGGCCGGAAATACCCTGTAGAGAAAGCAAAAGGCCGCGCGGACAAATACAGCGCCTATGAGGAATGACCGTCATGCGATTCTATATCGGCGTCACGGACGATGAATGGTTCGGCTTCCTGGCTGGGTTGCCTGGGATTGACGAGGTCAACTTCTGGCAGCCGGGCGGCGCATCCGGCAGATTCAAGGTCCTGCAGCCCGGAGAACCCTTTCTGTTCAAGCTCCATGCACCCAATCATTTCATTGCCGGCGGTGGCTTCTTCGCCCACCACAGCGTTCTGCCATTAAGCCTTGCATGGGAGAGTTTCCGGGAGAAGAATGGAGCCTCGTCTTTTCTCAGTATGAAACGGCTTATAGAGAAAAGGCGCAGGGCGGACAAGTCCTTTGAAGATTACAAAATCGGCTGCATAATCCTGACGCAGCCCTTCTTCTTCAGGCGGGAGGATTGGATCCCCGTGCCCCCTGATTTCAGCCCGAATATTGTCCGAGGCAAGACGTATGACACGGTTACCTTTCATGGCCGTGCCTTGTGGGAGGCCGTATCTGAAAGGCTGGCGTTGGCTCAGCCCTATCCAGATTTTACAGGGGAAAAACCGGTTGCTGAAACTCCGGGAGGGTATGGCAAGCCTGTAACCATACAGCAGCGCCTCGGTCAGGGGACCTTCAGGGTGATGGTGACGGACGCCTATGAACGGCGTTGCGCCGTCACGCAAGAAAAAACCCTTCCTGCCCTGGAGGCTGCGCACATCAAGCCCTTCAGCGAGTCGGGCCCCCACCGGGTTGATAATGGACTGCTGCTGCGATCAGACATCCATAAGCTTTTTGATGCGGGGTATGTGACGGTGACTCAAGAGCATCGCTTCATCGTGAGCCGCCGGATCAGGGAAGAATTTGAAAATGGCCGCTTGTATTACGCGCTGCATGGTAACAGAATCCACCTGCCGCTGGATTCGCGTTTCAGGCCGGGCGGAGAATATTTGATATGGCACAATGAGCACTGCTTCAAAGGTTGAGTGCGGATCAAGGTTATTTCAGTATGACAGTAAGGGGAAAAACAGAATAATTTTAGTTTTTTATTAAAACCTAATCTGGTTGAGCGGTACAAGAATTGTCAAAATTTTAAGAAATAAGGTGGCGTTTAAATGGTCATAATAATTAGTGCAAGTTGATCAAATATACCAAAAAATAGACGCGAAAGCTTATGTTGTAGATACATAATAAATATATAAAATTAAGTTAACAAAAAGTTTTAAAAAATAAATTTTAAAACTTTGGGAGTCAACAGCTATATAAGCTGCTATACACACGATTATCGGATTACGAATATTTAATAAGGATAAAATTGAATGTGGGATTTATTGCCTGGGCTTACAAGGCTGTTGGGTAACCTCGAAATAAATGGTCTTACCAACATTTATATTTTATTCCTTCTGGTCATGTTCCTGTTTTTTTTGACCTACTCCTTGATTCCTTTGTGGCAACGCTCCCTTCAGCTGAAAAGAAATCGGTGGCTGATAACTAGGGAGCTCAAAAAACACAAGGATGTCGCCACTGCCCGAAGAGAAATTCAGTTCAAGGTCTTTTCCAAAACCAGATGGGCCAGTCAGAGCTTCAGTGAGTTCCGGAGCGCGTGGGAACAGGCCTTGGTGCGAGGAGAAGGCAAGGCTGCTTGTCCCGTACGACTTGCAGATTTCATGACACAGCAGCGCGTTCTGGACAATGCAACAAATCACCGGCTGGCGGAAGCCCTTCCGGGGGTCTTCGTGGCTTTGGGTATTTTTGGGACCTTTCTGGGCCTCGTGCTCGGATTGCAGGGTCTGCGAATCGACGAGTACGCCAATCTCAAGGAAGGAGTTGGGCAGCTCATCTCTGGCCTCTCGCTTGCGTTTTACACGTCTCTTTTTGGTATTATCTTCTCGATCCTTTTTTCTTTTCTCTACCGTGTTAGCGTGCGTAGTCTTGAAAAATCATTTATTCGCTTCGATGACGCTGTCGCGAGCCTTTTCCCTTATTATTCTGGAGAGTATTACGCGCGCAGCATTATCGAGTTCCAAGCTGATATAAAGCAAGGTTTGCAGACTTTGGCTACAGACTTGGCTACTAAAATCACAGGTGCCTTAGCGCCAGCAATGGATGAAGTTCTCACAAACCACTTGGTGCCTGTTTTAAAAGAACTACAGGCGTCTATTTTGAAGAATATCAGCGACTCGAAAAACGAAACACAGCAAGTCTATACAAATGTGAATCAATCAATTGAAAAAATGAGTACTGTTATTAGGAGTCATTTTGAAGATTCTCAAGCCAAACAATCACAAGCTATGGAAGCCGTCCTAAACGAATACATAGCACGGATGAATGCGACATTCGAAACAGAATTTAAAGAATTAGGTAGAGTTATTGAAGATACTATCCACGTTCAAAGGGAAATCAAGAATGAAATTGTTATTTTTACAGGCCAGCTTCAAAAACAATTTAGTGTGCAAAATGAGCTTATCGACAAGACAAGTGGGGCAGCACGGATTCTGAGTGAGAGCCTGGAAAGTTTAGAAACAATATCCGGCGCGATGAAAGCATCAGCGGAAAGCATAAGCTCAACTGCTAATCTTCTCGAACAGGCAGCAGAAAAAGCAAAAGAAGGTCACGAAATTCTAGAAGAATCGATGGAGCACCAAAAACGGGTAATTCATGAAACCATGGTTGGCCTGGAAGAGGCTTGGAAGAATATTACAGGAAATTTCCAAGGACTTATTGCACAGACGAAGGAAGTCATTCGTGAGCTCAATGAAGGCATAGGTGACCAACTCGCGAAAGCCTTGAATGCGTTTGACAGCAAAGTTGCTGAAGTCATAGAGCGATTCAGCGGAACCCTTTTTGAGACCAAAGAAACGATCGACGACTTGCCTAGAATAATGGCGAAAATGCAGGATAATCTACAATCAATCATTCCTATTGTGGCTGATGAAAAGGCGATATTATCTGATTTAAAAGATTCATCCGAAGGTATTGTTTCCCAAAATCTAGAAAAAGCGATTGATATATCTAAATCATTGAATGAAACTATACAAAGTGTCCATATGACTATGGGAAAAATGGATTCTATTATTAATATAATGCCTTCGAAATTAACGAGTGTTTTTGCTGAATTTGAGAAATCTGCACATATGATGACTGATGATTTAAAAGATTTTTTAGGAGCGATGAAAGAAGCTCTTGATCAGCGCTTAGTCATCAATTCTGTCAGTGGTTCAGGGAGTGCAGAATTGCTTGAAGTTATGAATAGGATCCAGAATAGTGCCGACAGCTTTGCTGCCAGACAGGAAGAATTGAAGGCTACGCTAGATTCTTTTGAAAGTGGCTTCCAGGTTCTGGGAGGTAAATTAGAGAAATTTGGGAAGGACCACGATGCAGAGATTGATGGTATCTTTGGAAAGATTGATACCATAATGAAAGCGACTATTGACGCCAATCTGGAGATAACGAAGAAAACGGACTCGGCTTTCGTGGGATTCAGTGATTCGCTATGGAAAGTGTCTGAGAGACTCGAAGCCCTGAGAGAGCTTTTGGCAGCGGAAGAAAAGAAGGGTGGTTTTTTTGGGTGGATGGGTAAGAAATGATGCTGATCCGAAGGAATGGCGCTCAGCCTGCATGGCCTAGACGGGATTCCCCCAGACCTGAGAGTTTCTGGGCGTCCTACAGTGACCTCATGGCAGGCCTTCTGATGGTTTTCGCCCTCACGACCGTGATTACGTTGCTCGATATAGGTAAGCGCTTGATCGAACCCACTCATGCTGTGAAGGAGTGGGAAAAGGTCGTCGAAGAGATTTGTCATGATCCAGATCTAGCCCGGCTTGAAAATGTCAGGATTGACTGCAACAGCGGCGCTTTGATCATTAGCGACGAGAATCTACGATTCGGTTTTTCAACAACCGAACTGGGTGAAGAAGCCGAAGGAGTATTGCGCGAAGCCGTCCCAAAGTATATGTCAATCATCTATAAATATCCAAAATTCTTGGATCGAGTGGAAGTGATAGAGATTTCGGGCCATACCGATAGAGAGGATGCTTCAGGAGCGAACCCCTATTATTCCCGTGAGAGAGCGGGGCAGGTTTTGGCGTTTCTCATGAAGGAACCATCAATGAAGCCTTATGAAGGACTCCTCAAGGAAAAGGCAATTACCGCAGGGTATTCAGACACGAAGTGCCCCGCTGAGTGCTTGGAGGGTAAGTGTGACGCTGCGCGAAGGGTTGAAATCTGTATCCGTCTCAATGACAGAGAGGTCTTGAGAGAATTTTTGAACATTCTGAGGCAGATTATCGGTGATGTATGAGGATCGAGTTTTTTCCAGAAAGATTGGACGCGGCGCTGGGTTTGGTGAGGACCAAACATCCGGTTCGAGGCAGCGGCCTGATTGAGCCATCTCAACTTCTATGTGATCAAGTGCGTGAAAAGTTGGTTGGTACTCCCGATGAGGCAATCGAGAGGTTGGCCTTTGATATGAGTGCGAGTGAATTAGCCGCTTGCCTTGAAATTGTCATTTACGAAAGGGAGAAGGAAGTGGCGGAAAAAGCCTCCCGGATCGTCCTTCTAAGGCCGAAAGAAAAGATCATCCGGCGGGCCTGGTTTCGACTGATCCGGATGTATCCGAATGATTTGCTGGAAGAAACTTTGAAAACGCATTTTTTGAAAGAAGGCTATGACGCGATTCTCTCGGCCAATGAGGTTTCGGATCGGGTCATTTTTTGGTTTCGCGAAAAGACGCTCGGTTCAGGGGTTGCCAAGGATTTGGCCAGGAGCAAACTAAATATTCGTCTAAATGAATATCTTGATCGATCTTTTCTTTCACCGGAGGCTGGACTCCATAAGGAGGCCTGGCGATGGTTTCTCCTCCACGCTGAGGCATCGAGTCTTCTAAAGGAGCGAGCTGAAACGATTCTCAGCCAGTGGGGGAGAGTGGAGAATGCGGCGTATCTAGCTGCTTTCTGTCAGCACTATCTAAACGAAATCCATGAGTTAAAAGAGTGGCAGGAGCCTATTCTGGAGTTTATTGAACGTCGTTTTGGCGAGCCGTCTGCTGACATTGGGAAGGGTACCTCGGAAACGCCGTTTTGGCGAGATGTGTCATCTGCTGCCAAAGGAGCTTTCAGAAAGTGGCTTATGATCAGGCATGTAGAGGCATTCTTTGAAGGAGATCGAGCAGAATTTTGGAAGAAATTCCTAAATGCAGGGTTTGTGGAGCGGGTTCGGGAGATCCTTAATAGAGAAGGCTTCATGATTGATTTTGGATCCTTTGGTGTTATCGAATTCAAGAATATTGGGAATGCAGCTTACGTTTACCCACGCGATATTTTCGTAAAATATTGGAACAGATCTGATTCATTGACGAAGGCTATTATGTTCAAGCAAAAAAGCAAAACAATTAAACACAGGGATTTGCTTTTTTGGGACGGTAGAATTATTCATAAGAGAGGTTGGCAAGCGGATACTTATACAAGAATTAGTAAGTTATTGGGCGTATAATGATTCTTTTTGGAAAAAAATCAAAATCGCTGCTTTCAAAGAACTATTCTGAGCAGGGGATCCAATTTTCAATTGAGGGTAAAGGGCGCCCGGTTTTTCCATTGAACAATAATGGCCCTGAAACACTTTCGGCATTGATGTCGCAGGGTGCATTGTGGTCTGCACTCGATCAACTTTGGGCGGCTGAAATGCTGCGGATTGGTGAAGATTCGTGGATTGTGCCCTATTCCGTTTACGACGAGGTCAAAGAGGAAGATGATTTTGAACTTTTTTCGATCCTCGGGTTACCTGAGCCGAAAGAGTTGGAAATCAGGGTTTCATCTGTATCACATGTTGGTGATCCAGATTTTAGAATAGAGGTCGAAGCCCATCATCCTGAATTTGGACGCCTGCGTGAATGCGATTATCCTCGCATCGGTTGTGTCTTCTTCCTTGATAGGGAAAGAATTGTTCCACTCGCGAATGAACAAAGGCAGGTTTTCGATGCGGCAAGCGTCGACAGGGACAAACTCAGTAGCATCGACCAGCGGATGGCGTATTTGGCTCGTACTAAGAAAGCGGCTCTGGCCGCGGGTGCAGTTCTGGACGATTACATCCGTAACGAGGAGTATGAGTTTCGCGATCAGGCCGCACTGGATGTGAGGGAGGATTCCCCCCAAGAGCTCACCTTGATTCCAAAAATAGAAGGGCTGGATGAATATGGATACGAAAAGGGTGAGAATTTGTTGTCGGAAACGCTGCCGGCGGTGCTCACAAAGGTTGTATCGGGGAAGGGAAGAAAAAGGTTGGTTATAGATGGCGCTTTGCGAGAAAAACTTTCAGTCTTGCCAAGAAAAGGAAAAATTACAAATAGCGGGGTGCCCCGCTTCTTGATCAATCCTGAAGAGGTGGTTCCCGAAGGGATTGACCTCTCCTCTTTTAGTGAGCGTGTCAAAGGTTTCAAAACCAAAGTCTATAACTCACGCCCCTATATTCATGTTCAACGGACCACAGGAGGTTGGCTCGAGGGAATCCCGATGGTGGGTTTTGAAGATTGGTCTCCTGGTGATCCCGAAGATAAGAGCGCTCTGGGACCTTCAACTTCCACAGGTAGCAAACCGGAAGGCCTCTCGGAGCAGACATACAAGGAATTGGCTCAAAGGGCAAAAACAGATGGTAAGGATTTTATCTTTCATGAAGGGGCGTGGATAAGGATTGATGCCGAACAAGCCGAACGGTTTGAAAGGACTTTAGGAAGCTTTTCCAGGACGCCAGAGGGAACCTACAGAATCCCTGCCGGGAGCATTCTAGATATTTATGAGAACCTGGAACTGCTGGAATTTGTAGACCGGGGCTCTCAGTTGACCGGTGAGGCCAGGTTGCTCCCGGAAGACCTCCCCAGCGTTGATCCTCCGTTCGGTCTGAATGCCAGGCTATTTCCACACCAGGTGACAGGATACCGCTGGTTGGCAAGACTCTCGGATTATTCCATTGGTGGTTTGCTCGCAGACGACATGGGGCTTGGGAAGACGATCCAGGCCATAGCTCACTTGGTGAGGCTCAAGGAAATGGGTGTGGAAGGCCCCCACTTAATTATTTTGCCAAAGACCCTGATAGATAATTGGCAGAGGGAGATCGAGCATTGCGCTGGCGAGAGCCTGAGCGTTTGCAGCTATATGGGATCGGGAAGACTCACGGATGCGCGTGTTTTGACTAAATTCGATGTTGTATTAACATCTTATGATACTGTACGCCGAGACCAGGTACACCTCGGTACGATTGGCTGGAATATGATCATCTGTGATGAAGCGCAGTATGTCAAGAACCCGACAACGCAGAGAACAAGCGCGATTAAAGCCTTGAAGTCAAAGCACAGAGCGGCACTGACGGGCACGCCAGTCGAGAACGGGCTAATTGAATTCTGGTGCATAATGGATTTTGTGCAGCCGGGGTTGCTCGGAAGTTGGAGCAGTTTCCGTGAAAATTATGAAAAGCCGATTGTTGAAGGGCAGGCAAAAGAAAAAGATAGAATAATCGAGAAACTTTTGGGTGAAATCAAGGGTTATTACCTTCGCAGGTTAAAATCAGAGATTCTGAAAGACTTGCCACCTAAGGAGATAATTATCGAAGAAGTGGGGTTGAGCGGTGACCAACTTGATCGCTATAGAGACATAGCTCGTAAAGCAAAAACTGGTGGCCGTGGGGCAGCGCTTGGCGCGATCCAACACCTGCTCATGATCAGCGCGCATCCTCTTGGGCTTGGGGAAAGATGGAATGGTCCAAAGGAACTTATGGAGATTGGGTGCGAAAAACTATCTCGGACAATACAAAGATTAAGAGGGATAAAAGAGAGAAAGGAAAAGGCAATTATTTTTACAGATTATAAACACCTCCAGAGAATTCTCCAAGAAGCGATCAAGTGGGAATTCAATCTTTGGCCTGATATCATTAATGGCGATATAAAGCAACATCGGCAGATCATTGTTGATATTTTTTCTGAAAAAAAGGACTTTAACGTCCTTATTCTCAGCCATAGGGTAGCTGGCGTCGGGTTGAATATTACAGCTGCCAACCATGTTATCCATTACACAAGGCCTTGGAATCCTGCGAAGGAAAACCAAGCGACAGACAGGGTGCACCGTATAGGGCAAGAGAAAAATGTGTATGTGTATTATCCGATTGTCAAAAATGACAGATTCGTTACGGTAGAAGATCGTTTGAATGATCTTTTATCATCGAAAGAGAATCTTGCCCGTGAAGTACTCAGGCCATCTTCCGAAGCACGGGTAAACCCCGAAGAATTGCTTGATTGTATTTATATATAAAATCAATCCTGAATCCGTGAGACTCCAGTAACCAGTCGCCTGGTTTCAGGCTCAGAAGCGTAATATCGGCCTGTCCACCGGTGGATGTGAGCCTTCTGAAGCCTCTCCACTCACTATTTGAGTCGTTCTTTGATGCTCTTTGATGAACAGTTATGTTTTATGGCTTTTTTTAGGCATGATTCACCCTGAGATAATCTATCTTGGTTGATGAAATTTCCTGGTTTGCGGATCTAGCCGGATGCCAGGCGGTTGTACACTGCCCCGAAGGCATCAAAAGCCGGACAATGTCGGCTAAAGACGATTTTTAAACGCCGGCCGGTTGTGACCAACCGCGCAGCCAGATACATCAGTTCCTGGATGACCGTTTTGATGCGGCGCCTTTTGGCCGGATGGCGTAAGGGCGAGCGGTCTCCGACGAGGCCCAACTGCCCGATGAAACGCAGGATGTTGTAGGCCAGACCGGCCAAGGTCAAGATCAGGGCATTGGTGGCGAACTTGCCCGATGGCAGGCGTTCCATGTCCATGTCGGATTTGATCTCACTGTGGAACTGCTCGCTGGTGTCTATCCACCCGGGCAGATTCGCCAGACACCGTCTGGCGAATCCATAGGTTCGATGTGCCAAGCCGTGTCTCGGAAATGGGTCGAACCGAAAAAATCCGGGACGCCGTCTCGGATTGTCCCGCTCGATGACCTGATGGCTGCTTTCCCGCTTTCGTGGTCCCATGAGGGCCACTTGTCAAAGGAGATCGAGAACACCCGGCGGTTACTGGATGAAAGGGTGCAACGAAAAACGGGAGATGCACGATGAGCGTGCCGTACCGTTCACCCATCCCCGCTCTCGACCCGGATCCGCAGCGGGAAACGCCCAACGAGTGGACTACGGTGGAGCGCCCGCTCCTGCAACAGTTGGCCGCCATGGGATGGGAGTACCTGAAAGGCGATATGGATTACCCGCAAAAGACCTTGCGGGAAAACTTTCGTGAAGTGCTGCTGCGGGAGCCGTTGCGCAACGCCATCCGCAAAATCAACGCCGCCGAGAATCTGGACGATATCACCATGGACCGGGCCATCCGCGAACTGGAACGATCCGATAAGCCCGGCGGCATGGACCGCAACCGCGAACTGACCGAAAAACTGATCAAGGGGGTTTCGGTGCCGCGGGCCACCGGCGGCGAAAGCCCCCATTCCCGGAATGTGACGGTCCGGTTCATCGATTTCGACCCGGCCGAGCAGGACAATAACTCGTTTCTGGCCATCAATCAGTTCCGCATCGATACCATCGGCCGGGTGGGCTTCGTGATCCCGGACGTGATCCTGTTCGTCAACGGCATTCCCCTCGTCATCATCGAATGCAAGAGCCCCAGCCTGGCCGAGACCGATGACGGGGGTTTCTGGAAACCCGTGGAATCCGGCATCACCCAGTTGCTGCGCTATTCCAATCAACGCGAGGAGGTGGAACTGGAGGAGGGGGTGGAGCATCTCTTCCACTGGAATCAGCTCATGGTCTCCTCCTGCTACTACGCGGCACGCGTCGCCACCTTTGGCGCCGATTACAAACACTATGTGGAATGGAAGGATACCGCCCCATTTACCGAAGCCGAGGTGCTGGCGGAAATCGGCCGGCCGGGAAAGCGTCTGCGCAGCCAGGAAAAACTGGTGGCCGGCATGCTGCGTCCGGCCCATCTGCTCGACATCCTGCGTCATTTTATCCTGTTCCAGGTCGAGGAAGGCAGGCTCACCAAGCTTTGCCCGCGCTACCAGCAGTACCGGGCGGTGCAAAAAGCCATGGTGCGTCTGGCGGAAGGGAAGACGAGAGAACGGTCGGAAAAGCGGCGGGATGAGCGCGGCGGCATTATCTGGCATACCCAGGGGTCCGGCAAGAGCATCACCATGGTGCAACTGGTACGGAAACTGCGCACCACCCCCGGGCTTTGCGGCTTCAAGGTGGTGGTGGTCACCGACCGAACGTCATTGGAGCAGCAGCTCCAGGAGACCGCCAAACTGACGGGTGAGCGGGTCCGGCCGGATAAGGACGACTTCCGATCCGGAGAGTCCGGCAGCGACCGGGTGAAACGGATACTCAGTGAAGACGGCCCGGATCTGGTCTTCTGCATGGTGCAGAAGAATCAGGACCGTGAAGGCGAGGTGGTGGTCCTGGAATATGAGGTGCCGGTCCCGCCGCCTCGGAAGGCTCCATGCGGGGATGTTGTCGATTATCAGGTTGCAGACGGCTTTGACGTGCCAAAAGCCGCTGAAGCAGAATCCCGTTTTAAATTGGCCCAAGGGAGGACGAAAACCCTGCGCCAGGTGATTCGCAACGAAACGGAATATCCTGAGGTGAACCCTTCCGAGAAAATCCTGCTTCTGATCGATGAGTGTCACCGTTCCCACACCTTGAGCCTCCATGCCAACCTGATGCGGGCCTTGCCCAATGCCGCCAAGATCGGCTTTACCGGCACGCCGATCATGAACCGTGATCGCGGCAATACCTTGAACATCTTCGATGACTTCATCGACAAATATTCCATGAAGCAGGCCGAGGAGGACGAGGCGACCGTCAAAATCCTCTACGAAGGCAGGGTGCCCTTGGGGCTGGTGGAGAACGGGGCCCGGCTCGATGCCCAGGTGCCCGTCCGGTTTTCCGAATTCACCGAACCCGAGCAGCAGATCATCATGCAGAAATTCACCACCGAACGGAAGGTGATGGAGGCCTCGAAACTCATTGCGGTCAAGGCCAGGGACATGCTCCATCATTATGTGCGGAACATTCTGCCCGGGAACTGCAAGGCCCAGGTGGTCGCCGTCAGCCAGGAGGCGGTGGTCCTTTACCAAAAAGCCCTGTGCGCTGCCCGTGACGAGCTGGTCCAAGCGGCGGAAGCCATCGACCCGGTCCTGCGGGCCCTTTCCGAAGAGGAACTGCTTCAACGCTCCGAGGACGAGCGCTCCCTGGTGGCGGCATATAAGGAACTGGAACGTGTCAAAGCGCTGGAATTTGCCGCCGTCATTTCAAAGAGGCACAACCAAAGCGCGGATTGGGACCGGTGGACCGACCCCAACACCATTGAAACCCATATCGCCGACTTCAAGAAACCCTTCGAGCATAAGGACAAAGACAAACGCAGCAATCTGGGGATCCTCTGTGTGATGCGGATGCTCTTGACCGGATTCGACGCCCCGGTGGAGCAGGCCATCTACCTTGATCGCCGTATGATCGAGCATGACCTTCTCCAGGCCATCGCCCGGGTCAACCGGAAACGTCTTGGCAAGGAATGCGGGTACGTGATCGATTATATCGGGATTGCCAGGGAGCTGCGGGCGGCCTTGACGGAATCGGAAGAAGGCGGCGAGGGAGGCCCCCGCCCGCCAACGGGCATCGATGGGGTGCGGGATGAAATCCCCCGCCTGAGGGACCGGCACCAGAAGGCCCTCGATGTCTTTCGCACCCGTGGTATCCTGGAACTGATGCCCATCGATCCCTGTGTGGACCTGCTGGAAAACGAAAAAATCCGGGCGGAATTCTTGAACCGGGTGCGGGCGTTTCTGGCAAGCCTTGCCATTGTCATGCCCCGGCCGGAGGCCTTGCCTTTTGTGCGGGACGCCAAGATTTTGGGCTTTATCGCCAAGGTGGCGGCCAATCTCTACCGTGACAACCAGCTGAACCTGGAGGGCGTTGATCGGCGTATGAAGCGGCTGATCGATGAGTATGTTTCGGCCCAGGGTATCGATCCGCGGATTGCACCGGTGCCCATCACGGATATTCATTTTCTGGATGAGGTCAAGCGCAAGAAGAACGCCCGCGCCAGGGCTTCGGAGATGAAGCACGCCCTGCGCCATCAGATCCGGCTTCGCTACGATGAAGATCCTGCGCATTACAAAAAATTGAGCGAACGGCTGGAGGCAATCATCCAGCAGCTCAAAGATAACTGGGAGGCCCTGGAAGAGGCACTCCGAAAATTCATTCGGGATGAATTGGAACGGGAAGGAAAGCAGACCGTGCCGGGACTTGATCCGCGTTTGCACGCCCCCTTTTTCGGGACATTGAAGGAGGCGATTGAAAAAACGCAAGGTCAGGAATTGAAAAGTGATGACCCGGTTTTCAAGGAAGTGGTCGATTTGACCGTGGCCACGGTGGATGAGATTCGGGAAAAAATACGACTGGTTGATTTCTGGCGGGATGAACACAGCCGCCGGTCCCTGGAAAAATCGGTGTACAGGTCCCTCTTGCGAAGCGGGAAGATTGCCAGGGACAAAATAGCGGAACTGGCCACCCGAGTGGTTGACCAGGCCAGAAACCTTCATCGGCTGTTGGTGTGGGGCAATGGAAAGAATCGCGATTAAGGACATCGCTGTCGAGGTGAGACGCAGTGGCCGCCGCAAAACCGTTGAACTGAGCGTGGAACGGGATGGGCGTGTTCTTCTCTATGCCCCGGATAGGGCGGACCAGGAAAAACTGGAGGCCATGGTCCGGGAGAGACTTCTCTGGATCTACCGGCAGCTCGGTCGAAAAGAGGAAGAACTGTACCAGATGCCGGCAAAGGAGTATGTCTCCGGCGAAGGCTTCTATTATCGCGGGCGGAAATACCGGCTGAAGCTCCTCGATGAACCGCAGCCCTTCAGGAATGGGGAGCCGCTTCGTTTCCAAGGGAACCGTTTTCTGATGCCCCGTGCTGTAGCTTCCAGGGGGCGGGAAGTGTTTATTCATTGGTATGGGAAACGTGCTGCCGAGTGGATTCCCAAGCGCGTCCATATGCTGCAAGATCGGGTAGGCATACAGCCGGAATCCATCGAAATTCGTGATCTTGGTTTCCGCTGGGGATCTTGCACGGAGAAAGGGAAGATTCTGTTTCATTGGCGGCTGATCCTTCTGCCACCGGAGCGGATTGATTATCTGATCCTTCATGAGTTGGTACATCTTCACGAACATAACCACAGCCCGGCCTTTTATGAACGATTGAGGCGGGCAGCCCCGGAATATGAAACCCATGAAGAGTGGTTGCGGCGAAACGGAGACCAGTATGGGCTGTAGAAGATGAAGAATCGCTGCCGAACGGGACACACTGTAATGAGCGGAGATCATTAGGGCCAGGATCAAGAATCGCGGGCGCGCGAGGTATGCGGAAAAAATCGGACGAAACGCCGTCCAACCCAAAAAATGCACCGGATAGGACCGGTGATTTTTATCGTTAGATCGTGTCCATTCGGCCGGCGTGTCTCACCTCACCTACATGGACATAGAGGGCTGTCGGAAAAGCTGCGGTTTGTGTTTCAAAAGCAGACGGTATGACCGGAGCGGAATGCCGCGCAGGTCATGGTGTGGGTTCAGTGGCCGGATCGGTTTCCCGGCGTGACACCGGAACGAAGGTTGAAAACCGTCCAGGGGAAATAAAAACAACACAAAAGCCTGAATATCGTAAAACATAATAACCGAAATATAATATGGCTCAAAAACCTAAAAATCGGGTGACTTGATAACCTAAATATGGTAGAACTCGATAACCTAAAAATAACAAGTACACACAACAAGTCAAAAAATGGCAACTCCACAAGATAAACTTGCAGAATCTCTTGCCGTTCTGAAAAAACTTCAGGACGAAGGCCTTGTTGCAATTCATACAAAAAACATGACGCGCACTCACCGGGAACGTCTTGTCAAAAGCGGTTTCATCAAAGAAGTGATGAAGGGATGGTATGTCCCGTCCCGCCCAGAAGAACCAGCCGGAGAGAGTACGGCCTGGTATGCCTCATTTTGGGGATTTTGTGCTGATTATCTTAACTCAAGGTTTGGTGATCAGTGGTACCTGTCCCCTGAACAATCATTGAGCATTCATAGCGGAAACTGGAATATCCCCGGACAGCTATTTGTCCGAACCCCTAAAGGTGGCAATAAACCGACAGCCCTTCTCCATCAAACATCCATACTGGACGCTCGCCTGAAATTTCCAGACAGGAATGATATAGAACGTAAAGAAAACCTGCGGATTATGATCATGCCCGCTGCATTGATTGCATGTACTCCCGGATTTTATTTAAATAATGCTGTAGATGCCCGCGCTGCGCTGTCCATGATCTCTGATGCATCGGAGATTTTACACAGGCTTCTTGAAGGCGGACACAGCACAATAGCCGGAAGGCTTGCAGGCGCTTTTCGAAATATCGGGAAAAACGCTATCGCTGACAATATCATTGAGACAATGAGATCTGCCGGATACAGCATTACAGAAAATGATCCTTTTAATGAAAAACTTGCCATCATTTTTAATGAGCATGAGCTTTCTCCATATGTCAACCGGATACGGATGAACTGGGAAGATATGCGTGGTATTGTCATGGAAACCTTTCCGCAGCCCCCTGAATTTCGCCAGAACACGGATGAATATCTTAAACAAGTCGATGATATATATCTGACCGACGCCTATCATTCACTTTCCATAGAAGGATATCGCGTCAGTGAAGCGCTTATTGAACGTGTCCGCTCAGGAAGTTGGGAGCCGGAAACAAACAAAAGAGATAAGGAGTACGCAGATGCTTTGGCCGCTCGTGGTTACTGGCAGGCTTTTCAGGCGGTAACACTCTTGTCCAAATTAGGAATTGCGGGCGTTTAGGGCGGAGGTGAAGCGCAAGGTGGAGTCGGGAAGGTGATCGAGGTTTCTGGGTATAGCCT